>CAYMMO010000006.1:0-17454 GCA_964391615.1 uncultured Candidatus Saccharibacteria bacterium | reverse complement strand
GTCACCAGGCCTCAACTCCTGGTTGCTAGCACCAAAACAAATATATTAAAGACAGAGAACCACCTCCATGTCACAATATCGCTCTGCTACAATGACGTTCAACACTCGTGCTGATAGCATGTGGAGTCGAAATCAAAACACCGTTGCGTTCGTACCGTCAGCAGCACTTGGGCCAGTGGCTCATACCGTGATTGTTGCCCTCATGATCGCTGTGCTTGGTTTGATTTACCTTACCCAAGTTACTAAAACAAGTACGTACGGATACCAGCTCGACAACCTCAAGACAACTCGCGAGAGTTTGCTAGCGGAAAAGCAGGACCTTGAGAATGAAAATGCTCGTCTGCAAGCGCTTGAGCGTGTCAAGAACAGTAGCGTTGCTGCTGCAATGACCGAGCCTGCTTCAACTCAGTACGCCAACTAACCTTAGGCCCTCATGCAGACTTCAGCGAAGATCTCCCTAAGTAGGACCTCGTTACTTCGAGGCGCACTTATAATTGTGCTGATTCTCTTTGGCCTAAGGTTATTTTACGTGCAAGTACTTCGGCATAGTTTTTATGCCAATCAAGCGTATCAGACCCAAGTTTCTAAACAGACTATCGTGCCTGAGCGTGGCAAAGTTTACGCCATGGATGGTAGAGAAACGGTACCGCTCGTGTTGAACGAAGCGGTCTATACTGCGTTTGCCGACCCACAAGAGCTGCAGGATGCCGCGGCAGTCAAAGAGGCAGTCAACGACATCGCCGGCGGCAACAAAGTAAAAGACTATGAGTCTCGCTTGTCGGATAAGAGCGCTCGCTATGTAGTAATGGCTCGTCAGCTGACTCGCGCTCAGGCAGAGAAGTTGCGTGGCAAAAAACTCGCAGGTGTCGGCCTGCAAAAAGGTTCGCGGCGTGTGTACCCCGAAGGGCAACTGGCTTCGCAAATGCTAGGGTATGTTAACAACGAAGGTCTGGGCCAGTATGGTCTTGAAGGCGCGCTCGACAAGCGACTTGCAGGTTTGCCAGGACAACTACAGACTGTGACGGACGTTCGACAGATTCCACTGACGATTGGAGACAGCGACACAAGTACTCCAGCAGTTAACGGTGACAACATAGTGCTGTCGGTTGACCGCAACATTCAGCAGAAGACTGAAGAGATTCTCAAAAATGGTTTGGCAAGTGCCCAAGCAACAAAGGGAAGCATCATAGTCATGGACCCAAGTACTGGGCGGGTGATGGCCATGGCAAATTACCCAACTTACGATCCTGCAAATTATACGAAGGTCGAGGATTACCGTCTGTTTCAAAATGGTATCGTCAGTGACCCATACGAAGTTGGATCGGTTATGAAGACATTGTCCATGGGAGCAGGGCTCGACAGTGGTGCGGTGACCGTCAACTCGACGTACAACAACGTCGGGTATGTTCAGGTTGACGATGCAAAGATAAAGAACGTTGAAGAAGATCCGATCTTTCCAAATACGACTATGACCGACGTACTGCGCTACTCACTTAATACGGGTGTCGTACACGTCCTCGAGCAAATGGGTGGCGGCAGTGTCAACGCAAAGGCCCGGGGCACGCTCTATGACTACTACACGAGCCATTATCGCTTCGGACGCATCACAGGTATCGAGCAGGCCGGAGAAACGAGGGGAATCATCATCGGGCCAGACACGACCGATGGACCAAACGTCCGTTATGCAAACATGACTTTTGGCCAAGGTATGAACGTAACGATGATCCAGACTGCTGCAGCGTTCTCGGCGGCGATTAACGGAGGGACTTACTACCAGCCTACTGTGATAAAAGGTACGTTGGGCGCGGATGGCAAGATTGCTGAACAGCCAGCCAAAGTTGTGGCCACAAACGTCCTGCGTCCAGATGTCTCTGCACAGCTTCGCGATATGGTATGGCAGGGTAGGAAGCTCGGGTTCTTCGGCAACAAAGACCCAGAAGGATACAAGGTTGGAGGCAAGACGGGTACGAGCCAAATCATCGACCCAAAAACAGGTAAATACAGTGACGACAACTCCATCGGAAGTTACCTGGGATTCGGAGGTACTGAAGAGCCAAAATATGTCATAATGGTACGAGTCGAGGATTCCAAGATCAGGGGTGGTTACGCAGGAACGATTGCTGCGGGACCAATCTTCAACGATCTCTCGAACTGGATGTTGAAATATTTAGAGTTACCACCACAATCATAAGCTAAGGAGCCTAAGTACATGCTACCAGCCGACACTATCTCAATCATCGACGTCACGACTCAGCTCGTGAAGCTCTTTGCGCTGGCGGTTGGAGGCTTTACGCTCGCGATGGCACTTACGCCGGTATATACTTACGCTGCTTATCGCTACCGTTTCTGGAAGCAGCAGCGTTCAACTTCAACAACCGGTGAGGCACTCAAGGTATTTACGAGGCTGCACGCCAAGAAATTCACTCGCAACATTCCAACTATGGCAGGCCTGATCGCTTTGGTCGTTGTTACTTTTGTGACGGTGATCTTCAACCTTGCCCGCACTCAGACATGGTTGCCACTCGCTGCATTCCTGGGGGGCGGGGCAGTTGGTCTCATTGACGACGTTATAAATATTCGTGGTGGCGGCAAGGGTGTCGGTGGACTTCGCTCGAGCATCAAGTTTGGTCTCATCACCCTCATCGCAGCTGCGAGTGCCTGGTTCTTCTATGCAAAACTCGGCTACACAGACGTGTATGTGCCTTTCGTAGGGCCATTTGAGCTCGGCTGGCTCATTATGCCGATCTTTGTCCTGGTCGTCGTAACGACAAGCAACGCCGTCAACATAAGCGATGGCCTCGATGGCCTGGCGGGCGGCCTGCTCGCTACATCGTTTGGTGTTTTCGGAACCATAGCACTGCTGCAGGGTAACGGTGGTATTGCAGGATTTTGCTTCACGATGATCGGTGTGTTGATGAGCTATGTCTGGTTTAACATCTATCCAGCCCGCTTCTTTATGGGGGATGCTGGAAGTTTTGCTTATGGTATGGCACTTGGTGTAGTGGCAATGCTTACCGACACGTTGTTCCTGCTTCCAATCATTGGGCTCGTCTTCGTCATCGAAGGTGGCTCAAGCCTTATCCAGGTTGTTAGCAAAAAATACTTCCATCGTCGCGTGTTTATCTCGGCGCCATTTCACCATCACTTAGAGGCGATTGGTTGGCCTGAGACAAAAGTTACTATGCGCTTCTGGATCATTGGACACGTTATGGGCTTTGTAGGGTTGCTGCTGGCATTCGCCGGGGGAAATATCAGGTGACACCCCGTGCTCGAAAAAGGGGGGCAACGCCTAGTTCTGAGTATTCTCAGGAGGGCTTAACTCGGCGGCACAGGCCTGATTACCAAATACTGCTCTATATGGGCATGCTGGTGCTGCTTGGCCTTGTAGTGTTGTACGCCATAAGCCCAGCGCGCGTGGAACTTATTAACCAAGGCGGACACAGTCTCGATCAAGCCCACTTCATGGAGAAACAGCTGGCATACCTTGTCATCGGACTTGGTGGGTTTGCGTTTGCCGCGTCGACACCACTCGCACTGTTTTCAAAGTACGCTCAGCGCATACTCCAGGCGGGATTTATTGCTTGTATACTTCTGGCATTTCTCGGGCTTTTTCTTGATGGCGGTATCATCATTGAAACAGGTGGTGCTACTCGCTGGTTTAACTTTGGTGTTGCTTCGTTTCAGCCTGCAGAGTTGTTGAAGTTCGGCCTACTGCTGTTTACGGCACTGTTTCTTGGACGCCGCATGGCGCAGGGGAAGGTTAGCAATCTCAACGAGACCCTCGTACCACTCGGGGTTTTGGTCGGCCTAGCGGGCCTCTTGATCATCGTATTTCAAAAAGATATGGGTACTGGCATTACTATGCTCGGCATGATGCTGACTATGCTCATCGTTGCCGGAATTAAGCTGCGGTATCTGGCGCTGGTACTTGTTTCGACGGTTGGGCTTGGACTGCTACTTATAGTGACTTCTCCGCACCGTATGCAGCGTGTTCTGACATTTTTAAACCCATCTTCGAGTGACCCAGCATCGTATCATATCAACCAGGCTGCGATTGCGCTGGGTAGCGGCGGCTTGACAGGTAAGGGGTTGGGTCAGAGTGTTCAAGCATTTGGATACTTGCCGGAAGCCGTGAACGACTCGATCTTTGCGATCCTGGGGGAGACGTTCGGCTTTATAGGCGTCATGGTTATACTCGTGCTGTTTTACGCGTTACTCAAAAGGATCCTGCGAGTTATCGATGGTGTGAGCGACCCAACTATGCAGTTAATCGCTGCAGGTATGTTTGGTCTGATTGCCACACACCTCGTGGTCAACGTGGGTGCTATGACGGGCGTTTTCCCGCTTACGGGTGTAACGCTGCCATTTCTTAGTTTCGGTGGGACGAGCTTGCTGTTTATGATGATTGGCCTCGGTCTTGTGTTTCAGATCTCGCGCTACACCTCACATAGGCGTATAAATGAAGAAGGAAAGGAGACGACCAATGCGGGTACTATGCGCCGGCGGGGGCTCGGGCGGACACGTTACGCCAGTGCTCGCCGTTCTTAACGAACTAAGTGAGCGCGATGAATCGCTCCAAGCTCTCTTTGTGTGTGACAAGGCATTTGAAACGCAGTCCCGTGGTCTGATGGCCAAGGCGCTTGTTCCGGTTGAAGTGAGGGTGATTGCAGCGGGCAAGCTGCGTCGCTATCACAATGTGCCACTCTGGAAACAGCTACTCGATTTGCCTACGGTATTTTTTAATCTTCGTGATCTGTTTAAGATTGGCTACGGCTACCTACAGAGCCTTGTGCTGCTTCGACGTTTTAAGCCCGATGTCGTGTTCGCCAAAGGAGGCTATGTTTGCTTGCCGCTAGGGTACGCGGCGCGGACTCTGGGCATACCTGTGGTTGTACACGACTCAGACACCAGGCCAGGGCTGACCAACACGATTCTCTCACGGTTTGCTGTAAAAATAGCAACAGGCTCACCTCTGGAAAACTACAATTATCCCGCCGACAAAGCGCGCTTTACTGGTGTGCCGATTGACGCCGCCTTCCACAAGTTCAGCAGCCAGGAGCAGGCGAGTGCGAAGCAAGCGCTTGGATTTGCTGTTGAGACACCTTTGATCGTTGTCACTGGGGGCGGTTTGGGGGCGGCTTCGATAAATGAAGGTGTGCTGGAGGCTGCGCCAAAGCTTTTGGAACAGGGCTATGGAATATACCATGTCACCGGAAAGCGCCACTTTGCAGAGATATCTGGACGTGCTGCGCAGCACGATCGATACAAGTTTGTTGAGTTTGTGTACCAAGACATGCCTCAGGTGCTTGGTGCTGCCGACGTTGTCGTTAGTCGTGCAAGTGCAACTTTTTTACAGGAAATGGCCGCGCTTGCTAAGGCCACCATCATGGTGCCTGCCTCTCAGCTTGGTGATCAGGTGAAGAACGCCGAAGTCTATCGAAAAGCAGACGCTGCAGTTGTGCTGTATGACGATCAGATTCGGGACGGTCATAGCCTAGAGGAGGCTGTAGAGCGTATACTAAAAGAGACAGATAAAACACACGATATGATACAACGATTTCACGCCTTTTCCGCAGAGAACGCCGCTAAAGAGGTAGCGGAGATGGTGTATGAGGTGGGCTCACGTGGCTAGAAAACACAAAAATGCTGAACCTGTACGCCAGTCGCATGTTAGTGAAGAAAGCGACAACTATACTTTTCGACGTAGCAGGACTATTACTGGGAGTGCTGCTTCTGAAGTGGTCGCCGCATCTGAGGGTACAGGTCAACTTCGCTCGAGTCGCCTCCAGGAGCATGATCTAAGAACGCACCGTCGTAAGCTGATGAGCTATTTGCTTGTTAGTGTCGTGGTCGTGGGGTCTCTTGGCTATATCCTGAGCCAGTTCATAGCTGGGATCGATCAGGTGCGCGTTACTAGCTCGTCTATACAGCCAGTGACAAGCAAGACAAATGTCTACAAGCAAAAAGCCGAGCAATACCTTTTGGCACACCCCGCTCAACGGTTTTATTTCAGCATTAACAACGCCGCGCTTGAACAATCCGTAGTGCGAGAAAGCCCGGAAGTTGCCACTGCCTACGTAGAACCGCTTGGGCCACTTGGAGAAGGCGAGCTCGTGCTTTCTCTGAGGCAACCAGTAGTCGCCTGGACGATCCAGGGCAAAAAATACTATGTTGACAGTGAAGGGGTCGCTTTTACGAGCAACACACTAACAGAGCCAACTATCTCGATCACCGATAACAGTGGCGCAAGTGCCGCGGCCGGCATCGTGACCTCTGCAAAGATGCTGTATTTCGTAGGCCGCCTTGTTTCACTCGTTAACGCCTCTGGCGTAGCGACAGTAGACAAAGTAGAGCTACCCGCTAACTCTACTCGTGAAGTCGATCTTAGACTCAAAGAGCTCCCTTATGTCATCAAGACAAATTCAGACCGTGACCCGGCGGGGCAGGCAGCAGATGTGGTAAGTGCGGTGCGCTTTGTAACCAAGTTTCAGCTGACTCCACAGTATCTCGATGTACGTGTTAGCTCAAAAGCATTTTATCGCGAATAAGATTTGCAACAGAGCACTCTCCTACTTTAGTTCTAATTTTGTTCTATATTTTCGACTTGTAAAAATATATATAAAAACATAGCAGGGATACAAAGTCAAACAATTGTCAAAAAGTCGGGAAGTGGGGGTGTGAAAACAAATATTAAAAAATGTCAAACATTTGCGGCAGTTATGTGGAAAAGTCTCGTGTGAGGCATTGCACATACGACAACGGGCTTCATAGGGCCATGGAGTGTACTGACAGTGCAGCGCACACGTAGTGTTTGAACTGAAAAGTAGCCATATATAGGTAAGCCCCCCTGTTTGGAAGGTATGAGTAATCAAAGCGGGATTACATCTTACGTGTCGTAAAAGATATATTGTGCGACACGACCTATATTCCCTAAAGACGTATATACACTCATCTTTCCCACTATGGTTTTGATGGTTATTTCTGCGCAACGCTTCGTTTTGTGTTTGTGCCCCCGCTTGTTCGCGATGTTGCCTGTGGCTTTTACTTTTTTTCAACGTTTTACTGTGGAAAGTTTTGATATAAGTTTCGTGTTCTATATTTGTTCGTATCTCTCAATTCTAAACAACCTGCATGTATTGCAGGTTGTTTAGTGCGTGTTTGAGTCCGGTGCTCTAACGCAGGCGAAGTTCGTTGTCGGCAGGTGGAGTATACGTAGGTGGTGAGGCAGGGGTCTTCTGCCCTGCTTCAGCTGGCTGTTCGGAGCTAGGTTTTTTCTTACGTGAGCGGCTGCGAGAACGTTTTTTCTTTGGCTCGCCATCAACATTGCCACTAGTCGTCGTTTGCACGGCAGGGGCCTTAGGAGCGTCACTGACACCCTTCTCTTCCCTGACGATCCGTGGACGATTTGGTTCGGCTGGCTGGGCAGACTGGACTTTCTTTGCACCACTGTCCACTGGCCATTTTTTGGCTAGATTTTGGGACGTTACGCTGAGTGATGGTTGCATACTTGAAGCCAGCACGTCCTGTATCTCTGCGGCAACACTGGCGCGATCGCGTGCGTATTTGCGGCGAGAACTATCGACGATGTGCTGCATGTAGTTTGTTTGAGAGGTAGGAATGGTTAGAGTTGTGGCACTAAATGCCGGAGCTTTTTCACCTTTTATAACCATGTTGATGATGAAATTCCGGTTATGCATCTGCAGTAGGTCTGCAGGCTCAAACTGGGGCTCAAATTGCTTACTGAGTAGAGGTGCGTCGTCCGCAGAGACACGGAAGCTTATCATGGTGCCGACGTTACCAAACACAGCGTCGCGCACGGTATCTTGCATCTGTGACACATACTGGTTCGCAACAGTTAGGTTTAGGCCGTACTTACGGGCTTCAGAGAGGATGGTTGCGAAACTGTCAGTAGCAAAGTTCTGGAACTCGTCGACGTAGAGATAAAACGGTCGTCGGTCTTCGATGCGTTCGATGTCGGAGCGGCTCATGGCGGCAAGCTGGATCTTTGTAACCAGGAATGAGCCTAAAATCGCAGCGTTGTCTTCGCCGATGAGACCTTTGGACAGGTTGACGATCAGGATCTTGCCATCGTCCATGATCTCTCGGATGTTGAAGGTGCTTTTGGGCTGACCGATGATGTTACGGATGATTGGGTTGGCCGTGAAAGCTCCAACCTTGTTGAGCACAGGAGCGACTGCCTCTGCTTGGAATTTCTCGTTCCAGCTGTTGAACTCGATGTTCCAAAAGTTGAGCACCACGGCATCTTTACAGCTAGCCAGGACCTCTTTGCGGAACTTCTTGTCGGTCAACATGCGCGTGATGTCGAGCATGGTCGAACCTGGGTGGTCGAGTAGCGCCAAGATGGTATAACGTAGGATGTATTCGAGTCGTGGGCCCCAGCTGTCACCGAACATACGCTTCAGAACCCCGATGATTTCGGAGCTGATGTTGTTCTTCTGGTTGGGGTCGTAGACTTCCATAGGGTTGAAGCCTAGTGGATAGGCGGTATCGGCTGGGTTGAAATACACGACGTCATCTATACGGTCTGCTGGTATAAAGTGCATGTTGTTGACCGCAAAGTCTCCGTGCGGGTCGATGATGGCGTAACCATGCTTGTGATAAACGTCACTAAGCGCAAAGATCTCGAGTAGACCTGACTTACCTGCTCCGGTTTGTCCGATAATGTAGACGTGTCGTGAGCGGTCATAGCGATACAGGCCAAACTGGTGGTTGATGCCACGAAAGTTGGTGAGCCCAAAGGCGCTGATCTGTTCATCGTGTGCGCTGTCCCCTGTTAGAACAGGGAGTTTGGCTGGTGGTTCAGCAGTTTTACTACTTGCCCAGACGATGTTTGGCGTCTCAACGTTGGTGTGTGGCAAGTGGTACACGCTCGCGAGCTCTTCGATGTTCAGGATATAGCCCTTGTCGATGAAGAATCGGGCCTTGTACTTGTCGAGCTCAGTAGGAGAAAAACTAGCATTGCTCATCCGGAAGCCATTGAGGTTCGTAGAGTTGAACTGCTTAAATGTTCCTACTAGGGCTTGCATACGCTGCTTCGCAACAGTTTGGTTACTTCCCAGGTAGGCCATGCGGATTTTTACCTGATAGCCAAGCTTGGTTGACTTCTTTTCTACCTCTGAAACACGTGTTTTGTCGCGCTCGGAAAGCTCGATCTTTGTAGCACCACCAGGCCCCTGCTCTGGCGGTTTCCAGAGTGCTTCAAGCGCCGTGAGGAACCATTTACCACTGCCCGAAAACAGATCAAAACTTGCAGTACCATTTTTGATGGTCGAGGCGAAACGGCTGGCTCGTTTGTGCCAATCGTCGGCGATTGGACGGGTGAGCACCTGGATCCAGACTTCTTCGCCCTGCTCTTCGAGCTTGGCAAGCGTCGCTGTCACACCGGCAAGCGGGTCGACTTCAAAGCTCTGAAATGTTTTGATCGGCAACATTTCGTTGTCAGTCAGTGTCAGTTCAGAGGTGTAGATGACTTTTTGGTTCAGGGCACGCTTTGTGTAGTCCTCGTCTACGGGGTGAATTTGCACTGTAGGATACTGAGCGTAGATCTGCCCTTCTACGAAGTTTTGGAGGTGTTTTGGTATCCAGACGTAAAAACGGATGAGCTGGTCGATGGCGGCAATCTCGAAGCTTATGTGCTCCTGGAGTCCGCCACTCAGGCGTAGTTCTGCACGATCGCGTAAGATACCATGAAGGCTAGCGAACATCTGTTCGGCTGCCAACTCTTTTTTGTCGTTTGCCCGCGGAATTTCTAGGGTGATAAGCACGTGCTCAGAGGTGTCGATGGCATCTGCGGCGCGATTGTTACGCCATGCCAGGTAGATCAGTATTCCAGCTAGGGGCACCCATATGTACCACTGCAATAACAAACTGAAAAACCATGCGAGTATTTCACCCATTTCTATATACCATTGTCTCGCAAACTGCCATCCCTGGCAAATCGCTTATGTAAACTATTTTTCGGCCAGGACGTAGGTCGCTTTTGCAACGCGCTTGAACTCTGGCTTGCTCTGAAGATTAAGCAGGATCGTCGTCTCTTTTACCTGGCGGTCCTTGAGGACTCGTTTGACGATTTCGTCACGGTGAAGTGGTTCACCTGCTTTTTTCAGTACCTGAGAGATGATGTCAGCGACAGTTCCCTTCTTGTAGCCCCATTCTTGGAGTGCGTAGATACCGCGGCCGATAAGCACAAAGCGCTTGTCTTTGATGAGCTCGTTGTGGATTGCTTGGGTTGTAACGTCTTTGCGCTTGAAGTCACTGTCTTTGATGCTTTTGGCGATCTCAGAGAAGTGCATAGGCTTGGTGTTCTCTTGCAAAATGACGTAGATCTTGTCTCGGATGTTCTTTGGGTTGACGGTTGGCCACTTAGTAAGGCCCCAGACGTCACGAAGACTAGCGATGTTTTTGCTCAGGCTCGCAAGCGCACGGACGTGGTCTGGGTGTTCGTAGCTGGTTTTAGCGTGGAGCTCGTCTGCACTCAGTGCTTGGCCATGCTCTTTGACAGTCTTGACGATGTCGTCGACGCGCTTTTTAAGCTGTTTTTCGTCGTGGTGCTCACTCAGGGCAACTCCGTGGTGATAGTGGTCGTTTTCGCTCAGTACAGAGAGTTTTGGCGATAGTTCAGCGACAAATGCAACGTGTGCACGTTCGCGGTCACCGCTCCCAGGCATGAGACGCTCAGTAAGGTCGCTCAGGCGAGCAGCACGGCCCATTTCATGTAGATGCTGTACGATGTATCGTTCAACAGCTTCGAGCTCTAGACGTCCCTCTTCAGCGGCAATCTTGAGGCGGATGAGGATGGCTTTTTCGAGCTGGCGGACGCGTTCACGAGTGATGCCGAGGAGTTCCCCGATCTGTTCCAGTGTTTCTTTGCGATCAGTTAACCCAAAACGACGAGAGATGATTTCTCGCTCGCGCTCACGTTCAATGCCGTCCAGGATGTTCTGGACTACGGATTTGATGTCAGGAGTTGCGGCTTCCGCGTCGTTCATGGGGTTCCTTTACATTAATGGCCACATTTTTGCAGCACTTACTACTGTATTTGTGTCTATTATAGAACGAGTACTACAAAAAGTCAAATACAATTTCTAATAGCTTTATTATAGCACATAGTAGACGGTTATGGTAAAGCGTATTTTGAGACTTTATGCTTGTGGAAAAATATGGCTAGCCTGATCATAGTAGCCGCTTGTGTCAAATTTCTCTCCTTGGAAACGAAAGAGCCCGCCCCGAGAGCGGTGTCAGGAAAGTCCTGAACGGGCTCAATCGTGGGCGGGCGGGCGGCCTTCAGAGGCCATGTTCGCGACAGTAGTTCGTCCAGGCATCGCTGTCCTCCGTGACATGCCCCTTCTTCTTCCAGGCATCCATGACGCCGGTTGTAGCGGCTGCACGTCGCGTCAGGGTGGGCGATCCGGGTAGATCAGTGATCTTGCGTCTCTTGATCATCTCGAGGGGGAATAGTCGGTAGTTGTGCGTCTTGCCTCCGACCATTGATCCTTGGATGATTCCGAGGGTGAACATGGCGAGAAGCAGACTGAGTGCGACGATGGCCAACATGGCAGCACAGGTGGCCACTGTGATGACCATGAACCTGAACTCAGCCTCAGAGAACTTGCCTCCGAAATAGTGGACGAGGAAAGCCGACAACAGATACGGCGCCAGCAGGGCCGGTCCTGCAATGAGCCAGAATTGCAACATGTCATTCATGGGATCGATCCTTTACGCTTGGGAAAAGAAAGGGCCGAAACAGCGTTTCGGCGAAGTCTGGATGTGCAGGTGCGGTGAACCAGTCACGTGCCGTCAAAGCGGTGATGAAATTATATAACTTTTCAAAAAACTTGCAAATAGTCTGAAAAACGAAAGAGCCCGCCCCGAGAGCGGTGTCAGGAAAGTCCTGAACGGGCTCAATCGTGGGCGGGCTAGTTGGCCGGCGGGTGCCACATCTCGAGTGCGTAGCGCATGAGGTCGCACTCGTTCGTGTATCCGGCGCCAGCCGCGTAAGCCTTGTACCGTGCGGCGATGTTGGCCGCACTGATCATGACAGCTTGCTGAACGTGGCCGGCGTTGAAGACGAGAACCTGGATCTGGCCGCTTTCCAGCTTCTGGATGACGTCCTCCAGGGCGATGCGCATGAGATCGGGCGCACTTTCCTCTCGGCGCTCGGCCCACTCCTCGTAGCGTGCGATGACGTCCTCGTCGACCATGAAGCTCACTGCGTTGTGGGTGGCCCAGACTGGGTCTTTGGCCACGAGTGCGTTAGTTGCCATTACTTTGACACCTCAATCGATAGGCGGATTTGCCGGATACATTTATACAATAGTTTAGCTCTAAGAGCAACGACTATTTCTTTTTGCGCCGGAAGGTTTTGCGGCCTTTTGTGGCTGGCGCTTCTTTGAGGAGTTTTTTGGCTTCGGCGTGGGTAATGGCTTTGGGGTCGCTGTCCTTTGGAATCTTGGCGTTTTTCTTGCCGTCAGTGATGTATGGACCAAAGCGGCCGTTGAGTACTTTTATACCGTCACCGAAGTCGGCGATGTTCTTCTCTGCCTCTGCTTTGAGTTTGGCTTCGTAGAGTTCGAGAGCGGTTTCTAACGTGATGGTGTGTGGGTCTTCAGGCTTGATACTGACGAACAGCTTGTCCACTTGGATGTACGGGCCAAAGCGACCGATGTTAGCACGGATATCTTTACCATCGCTTGTCTGCCCTACGACACGGGGCAGTTTGAAGGCTTCCAGGGCCTGTTCAAGCGTAACGGTCTCTATGCGTGCACCTCGAGGCATGGGGGCAAATTCTGGCTTGTTCTCTTTGTCTTCAGTGGCGCCCATCTGGAGCATTGGTCCAAAGCGTCCGAAACGAGCGAGGATTGGGCGACCGCTCTTGGGGTCGGTGCCGATTTCGCGACTGTTACCTACCGTACTGCGGTCGATGCCACCAGATTTTTCTATGAGTTCGTGAAACGGTGTGTAGAACCCGCTGAGCATGTCGTTGCGCTCGAGTTTGTTTTCGGCGATTTCGTCGAAATGTTTCTCGACACTTGCGGTGAAACCGTAGTCAACCACTGGTTCGAAGTGATCATTTAAGAAGTCAGCGATCAGTTCTCCGGCAGGAGTTGGGACGAGTTTTCCGCGGTCTGCGCCGGTTTTTTCTTGAATGACAGTGCGAATGATGCCCTGGCCTTTTCGAACAATGTCCTTCGAAGCCACCACTTCGTCGCTTTGCGACTGCGTTTCGCCTTTAGTGTCTTCTGCGGAATTGTTCGAGCGGCCAGCTGGCGAGTACTGGAGCACGATGACGTCACGCTCCGTTCCCTCGCCTTCGCCTTTTTCGACGTAACCACGGCTTTGGACGGTGTCGATGATGGTGGCGTAGGTGCTAGGACGGCCGATACCGAGTTCTTCGAGTTTTTTGACCAGAGAGCCTTCGGTGTAGCGAGCTGGTGGACGCGCGAAGGTTTCTCGGGCCGTAACAGACTGGACGTCGAGTGTGTCTTTTGCAGAGAGTGGAGGCAGGATGTCGGCTTCTTTGGTAGACATGCCATAGACGCGCAGGAAGCCGTCAAAAACGATGACTTCGCCCTTAGCTTGGAAGGTCCGTTTGTCGGTGGAGATGTTGATGGTGACAGTTGTTTTCTCTAACTGTGCTGGCGCCATCTGGCTAGCCAGGGTGCGGTTGCGAATGAGCGCGTAGAGCTTTTGGTCGTATTCGTTGCTGCTGGCACGCTCGAGAGACATGTCTGTTGGGCGGATGGCCTCGTGAGCTTCCTGTGCACTGGCGTTCTTGGCTTTGAAGTTTCGGACCTGGAGGTACTCTTTGCCATAAGCCTGCTCTATAAAGCGTGCTGCGGCGGCTGTAGCCTGTCCGCTCAGCGTCGGGCTGTCAGTACGCATGTAGGTGATCTTACCGTCCTGGTAGAGCTTCTGGGCGGCTGCCATGGTAGCTTTGCTTCCAAAACCTAGGCGTGAGTTTGCCTCTTGCTGGAGGGTACTAGTGGTAAATGGAACAGATGGGTTGCGTTTGCCAGGGTTCTTCGCGACGTCGCTGACGGTAAACGTGGCACCCAGGAGTGTTTCGAGGAAGGCTTTGGCTTCGTCTTCGGAGCTAAATTTCTCTGGTAGCTCAGCACGGACTTCGTCCCCTTTGTGTTCAAAGACAGCGGTGACTTTGAACTGCGAGCTGCCTTCGAAGGCGCGGATCTCGCGCTCACGCTCGACGAGGAGCCGAACAGCCGGGCTTTGCACGCGGCCAGCGCTTTTGCCACCCGGGACCTTTTGCCAGACGACTGGGCTTAGTTCAAAGCCAACGATGCGGTCGAGGATCTGCCTTGCTTGCTGGGCTGCTACCAGGTGCATGTCGACGGTTCGCGGCTGCTTAACGGCTTCGGTTATGGCGTCTTTGGTGATCTCATGAAAGACAATTCGGTTCGTTTTTGCGGGGTCAAGTTTTAGGACCTCACAGAGGTGCCAGGCTATGGCCTCCCCTTCACGGTCTTCATCGGTTGCGAGCCAGACGGTCGTGGCGGCTTTGACGGCTTTTTTCAGTTCAGCGATGACTTTTTTCTTTTCACTGTCGACTTCATAGATAGTCTTGAAGCCGTTTGCTACATCTATAGGTGGAGTACCATCTTTGGTTTTTTTGACGATACTTCGGATATGTCCGATGCTCGAGAGTACGCGAAAGTCACTACCGAGGTATTTCTCGATGGTCTTTGCTTTTGCTGGTGACTCTACGATGACAAGGTTTTTAGACATAGGCGCAATCTTTAGGTTACAGCCTCTCATACTAACACCAAATGGTGATTTGTAAACCGAGCGTTGTATAAAAATGAAGAAAACCTGAGCTGTCGAGCGCGTATAGCTCAACAATTCAGGTCTTCCGCCGACCGCACCTTGGTGGGTACGGTCGGCGTGGAAGTTCAGGCCTCAGCCAGCAGGCGTGACGCTTGTTCTCGCCAGTCAGCTCCGAAGAGCTGGCTCATGCGAAGGTTCAGCTCGCGCTGGACTTCGTTTCGAAGAGCCTTGCCCTGTGACTTCTTGACGGACTTGAAGCGGATGCCGTTGATGACCTTCGCCCTGGGGCAGAGCACGGGCACGCAGGTGACGCTTGTGCGACCGTTGTTGGTCACCATGTAGTCGAACGTGCCGCCACTGGTGATGAAGAAGATCTGGTACTGCATCCGGAACTTCAGGAACAGGATCGCTTCTGGCCGATGGGTCGCGATGCTGTACACCAGGGCGATGTGGGGTGTGGCAACGAAGTAGACCCCTTCACTGTCCGGCTTGGTCTTGATGACCTTGCCCAGATCCCCTCGCGGGATGGCGTCCGAGAGCAGCTGCACTGCCAGTACCTCGTCGTCGACGCGCGGCGTGGGAGGCGGCTGAGGCTGCTTGGCAGTGGCGTGGTGACTCGGAACGGGGGCATCGGCCTGCTGCGGCTTGGCGGCGCAGGCAGACAAAGCCAGCGCGAGCACGACCGCACTCAGGATCAAGCGGTAAAGCTTCATGAAAGCCCCTTTCCGGGCTGAGGATGTCAATTTACAGGAACTTCCGTGACGTATATTATAGCAAAAAAAGCGCGTTCCGTCAATGTTGGGGTTGAATATGAGTAAAACACAACCTTTTTTGGTTGACTCACGCTTTTTGGGGGTGTATACCGGGTAGTAAGTTGGTACAACACAAACACTTGTATTTGGTGGAAGTATTGGCATGCACAACAGATAATTGTTTCGAAGGAGGTTCGTATGACGGTGTTAGGGTTAGATATGGATCCGGTCGGAAGGCACGGAGAATTTGGTGTAAATGTACTCCCCGCAGACCCTCCGCTCCTACCCGGACAATTTGGAGAGGGTTATCGGTCGACTGCAGAATTAGTAGCTCGTCGAGACGCGAAACTTGCCGCTCAGCTGGCCGATGCGGCCAGAAAAATCGAGCAATTGCGCTCCGGTGCGGTAGTTGACTTAGACTAAAGCTACGCGAACTGGCTTATAGACTCCATTTATTTCCACCGAGAGAGCGGATGGCTCCGGTGATCTCGAGCATTGTCACAGTTTGAAGATACGAGGTGGCCTCTAGGCCACTTTTTGTTTGCAGCACATCTCCGTCGGTAACACCTTGCTCTATAAGGCTGATGATGACCTGTTCCTCTGGGGTGAAGGCCATGGTTTTGCGGGCTTCGGCCCTTGGGGCGATAGATTCGCAGAATTCCTCGATGTCGGTGATGGGGATCGCTCCTTGAGCGATGAGCACATTGCAACCGGCACTCATAGGACTGGTGATGTTGCCGGGCACGACGTAGACATCTTTGCTCTGCGCCAGCGCATGCGAAGCGGTGTTTATAGTACCGCTGCGTAGTGACGCCTCTGTAATGACCAGTGCATCGGCGAGGCCAATGACGAGTCGATTGCGCTCCAAAAAGCGGAACTGGAGCCCGGGGATGCCGGGCTCATACTCGCTTATGAGGGCGCCACCCTGCTCTACCATCTGTTCGGCGATTGCTCGATTTCCTGCTGGTCCTACTGTGTCGACGCCGCTGCCCAGTACAGCAGCCGTTATGCCACCAGCTTTCAGTGCGGCTTGATGAGCGAGTGCATCTACCCCATATGCGAGCCCGCTGACTATAACGACACCACGCTCGGCAAGGCCGTAGGCTATCTTCTC
Source organism: uncultured Candidatus Saccharibacteria bacterium (assembly GCA_964391615.1). Lineage (GTDB taxonomy): Bacteria > Patescibacteriota > Saccharimonadia > Saccharimonadales > Saccharimonadaceae > CAYLGT01. The sequence continues at coordinate 786 of CAYMMO010000006.1, read as the reverse complement.
CGTAACAGAGGCGCCATATGCGGTGGGTTTTCTGGTTCCAACTATAGCTACCGTTTTTCGCCAGGGCTCTGGAAACGTGCCTCGATACCAGAGTTTTTTAGGCGGTCGAGGGATTACCTGAAGTTTCTCAGGTAAATCTATGGTGCTTATGGTATTGATTTTATGCATGAAATGTGTGAAAAAGTATTGACTTTATAACCAAAGCGTGCTAATATACTGCATGGTTGACTGCTTTTATGCAGTCCAATCGCACCTTATACCCCCAATTCTAAACATGAGTGTGTTGCATCGCAATACATCAAAACTCATGCATTAGAGTGCACACCTCGCTGGTCTTAAAAGTTTTCTACCCTCCACTTTTAGACTATCTAAGGCTGGTGTGCATACTAATCCCTTTAACCCCTATAGCTTGCTATAGGATCCCGTTTCAAACGGCCGGACCATTTTGACGAGTATAAAGCAACTGAACTTCGGTTCAGGCGCACCGTGCGTATATCTTAGTACACGAGTAGCGCTTCGTCGGGACTGCCCTGGGTGGGTTGAAGGGCTAAATGGCGCCAGGTGATGCCCACCCTTACCTGGCGCCTTTTAGTTTGGCTGATTTTTAGGAGGGGCACACCCCTCCGCTTGTGTCAGAAGTAAATTCTGACGCTTCGCTCCTCCCCCTGAAGCTCGCGCGAGGCACTCGTGGGCTTTTTCCTTTAGCTATATAAAAATCCACGAAGTAAATTCGCTGGATTTGTATGCATCAGAAAGATATATGTATATGACCAAGGCCCCGATAAT
>CAYMMO010000005.1:9268-22514 GCA_964391615.1 uncultured Candidatus Saccharibacteria bacterium | reverse complement strand
CCAAAGAGACGAGCAAGCGAAACCCACCGCGAGGTGAAGCAGCCCAGCAGTTTTGTCATACTTTTGCTGTCAAAAGTATGAAGAGGATGTTTGGTTTAATGACCAAAAAGGTGATGTTTCTTGCGCCGAAGACGCGCTAGGTTTTTTGCAAAAGCAGCGCGTAGTCTTGGCGTTCGACTTCGTGGAAGTTTGTCGCATAGGTAGCTATAGCGTCGTGCTGTGTTGGGTCGGCTTCGAGAAGCAGATAACCGTCAGTTACGAGCAGGCGTGGAGCTTGGTCAATCAGTTTTTTGATGAGTGCTAGGCCTCCGTCAGCAGCATATAGTGCGATGTAAGGTTCATGTGCAAGTTCTGGTGATGTGTCTTTCCAGGCAGGGTCTACATAGGGAAGGTTAGAGGCGATGACGTCAAAAGGTTTCGGTGCTTCGTGTTCGAGCCAGTGCTGGAGTAGGTCGCTGCTAACAAAGTGGACTGGTTTTACTCCGAGGATTTTGGCATTTTTCCGCGCTACATCGAGTGTCGCTTCGCTGACGTCACTCACCGTGAGTTTTGAATCGGTTTCCAGGGCGAGCGTGAGACCGAGGCTGCCGCTGCCAGTGCCGACATCGAGTAGCCGGCCAGAAAACTTGTGCTTCTTTGCGATATCGACCAAGGCTTCTGTCTCTGGCCTGGGGATGAGCGTGTCTTTCGTAACTACAAAGTCACGTCCATAAAACTCTTTATGACCAGTTATATAGGCAATCGGGAGACGTTTCAGACGCTTCAACAGCAGCTCATCACCATGTTCTATGAGTGAACCACGTCGAGTGCTGCCTTTGTGATGAAGCGCGGTAGCATGCAGTGAGTCATCGCCGTGCGCGATGAGCCACGTTCGACTGACGCCGAGCATATAGCCGAGCAACAACTCAGCATCGAGACGGGCGCTTGGGGTGTTGGCTTTCGTAAGCTCCTGTGTCGCGTTGTCTAGCCAGTTATCAACCGTGGCAAGCGTGCGGCCTTTATATACTCTGTCATTCATACATCTATCATCGCACCTCTGTTAGTTATCCGCAAACACTTGACTAAACGCGATGCTTATGCTATATTCATATAAAGATCACTCAAAAAAATAAACACCACCACACATGACTGAACAGCAAACCCACAAGATAGAACAAGAAGATATAATCGTTCCCGAGCTCAAGAAGGGCCAGACGGCACTTGTTCTTCAGCGTCACGGAAAATATAACCGTGACCCATCCGCGGATGATGCCGGTTCTCTCGAGGGTCAGGATGCGGAGAAGATAAAGCAAGCCGATAAAGCGTGGTTTCGTGATCTTCTCACAAAATCAGGTGAGGGTGATGAAACCTTCATACTCTTCGTCTCAAGTGATACGCAATATGCTGGTAATGGGTTTCGAAGTTTAGAGACTGGGCAGTTAGCCCAAGACGCAGCCATTTCTGCGATGCAAGAACTTGAGATTGATCCCGAAGAGCATATTCTCAATTTAAACTCCGATTTTTCGATTGCTCGATCTGATGAAACAGACCAGAATATCCGTCCTGTTGCAGGGCTGCGTGAGCCAGATATATTTAATCCTGATGATGTAAGTTATCTTGAGCACTTGCAGCGAACGCATGGCTACGCCGATGCTGAAACAAAATCTGGCATGAGCCCCAAAGCTTGGGGCATGCACGAGATGGATGCTGAGCGTGAGGTCCGCGAGACAACTGGTGCTGAAGGTCAGCAGGATCTCATAGACCGTACAAAGACGTCACTGGCCATACTTGAACGCTATGCTCGTATCTGGCATGCGAGTAACCCTGACAAGAAGCTCGTAATCTGGGCTACCTCACACTATGACACCATTAACCCGCTCATTAAGGAAGTAGATGGCCGACTTTACGATGAAAAAGGCGATCTTGCCGATGAATACCAACCTGTAGACTATGGTGGGGGCGTTGTGTTGAAATTTCCGAGTAGTCCTGAAGAGGATGTTACGCTTGAAACCCGAGCACATGACGGTGCAAAAATAGACCTAGGACGTGTAGCAACGAGAAACCCAGTTACTCGACTTGGTTTACCAAGGCATTAACTGCGTCTTGAATCGACTTAAACTTGGGCACACCATAATCGGTGTGCCACTTTTCTATGACGGCTACATGACTTCGCACTTGCTCTAAAGCGTCTAACTTTGCGCCTCCGTCGTAGTGATGTTCCTCGCGGTTTTTGATGTATGCAACATGAGTTTCCCAGTCGGGTATGACGACAGCATCTGGTTGTAGCCAAAAATTGCTCGCTCCCATGATCCAGAAGCCCTGAAGCTTTGCCTCCATAGTGACGACATCACTTCGCTGGTCAACACGATGAATGACCTCTTCGCCGCCAGTCCACCAGGGCAGGTCGGGGTGGGCGCCACTACTGATCCACAATTCGTCACCATCTATCCAGTCGTTTGATGGTTGGTGGGTGCAGAAAAATGTTTTACCCGCGCCAGATGGTGCCAGGATGAAGAGCCCGCTGTTATGTTTGCTGTAGCGATGTTGTAAATCATCGAAATACCTACTGCCACTGCTAAAGATGACTGGTTCAAGATTCATGACTTGAGTATATAACAGTCAGCTTGTGGGGTGGCTATTGACAAAACATAAGAAATTTGCTAATATAAGAGTAAGGTTAGAAAAAAAACAAACAAAGGCACCGCAATGACAGAAGTCACACAACCACAAGGACCACAAGGACAAGAATTCAAACCATCGTTTATCCCTGAGGCATCAGAGAGTTCTGAGAGAGACCCAGAGCTTGATCGTAGGATCGACGTCACAGCAAGTAAGCTTGTTGGCGAAGCTTTGAATCCATTTGCAACTGTTGAGTGGGATGAAACCCAGGCTGGTTTTACTGCTGAGGATTGGGCTGAAGCTCGCACCCGAGCTGGGGCACAGATGAGCGGAATACACAAAGCTATGAGTCATAACGTTGCAACACCTGGTCTTGCAGAAGAGCAAAGACTTGAGATGATCGCAGCCAACGGACAAGAGGATCCTGAAACAAGTAAAAGCTAGAATTCAAAAAAGAAAAATGCCGGCTGTTTAGCCGGCATTTTTTATGATTCTGAGCCTTGTGCTTTGATTTCGCGCTCGGCGGCTTGAAGGCGATCGATGAGGTCGTCTATGTCGCCGTTCATGGCTTGGGGTATACCAGAGCGGCTGTAGCCGATGCGGTGGTCGGTGATGCGGTCTTGCGGGAAGTTGTAGGTGCGGATCTTTTCACTGCGGTCGCCTGAGCCGATTAGCCCGCGGCGTTCGGCACTTTGCTTGGCTTGTTCTTCTTCGAGTTTGGCTTGCAGCAGTCGTGAGCGAAGGACGCTCATGGCTTTTTCTTTGTTTTTTATCTGCGACTTTTCGTCCTGGTTCTGCACAACAAGACCAGAGGGTAGGTGGGTGATGCGCACCGCTGAGTCGGTAGTGTTAACCGACTGACCACCATGGCCACTGGCGCGGTAGATGTCGATGCGCAGGTCTGCAGGGCTTATCTCTATGTCGGTTTCTTCGGCTTCAGGCAGGACGGCAACAGTGACGGTCGAGGTATGGATGCGGCCTTGGCTCTCGGTGACTGGCACGCGCTGGACACGGTGAACACCCGATTCGAACTTAAGTTTGGCATAGGGGCTGTCGCCTTTGACTTCAAAGACAACTTCTTTGTAGCCGCCTGAGTCACTTTGTGATTCACTCATCATGTCGGTTTTGAAACCATGGGTCTCGCACCAGCGAAGGTACATGCGAAGTAGCTCGCCAGCAAATAGGCTGGCTTCGTCGCCACCAGCACCGGCACGGATCTCGACGATGACATTTTTCTCGTCGTTCGGGTCTTTGGGGGTGAGCATGACGAAGAGTTTTTCGTCCAGCGCGGCAAGCTCTGCTTCAAGTTGGGGTTGCTCTTCGCGTGCTAGCTCGGCGAGCTCGTCGTCGGCTCCCGACATCTCTTTGGCGTCGATGATCTGTTGCTCAAGCGCTTCGCGACGCGCACCAAGCGTGATGAGTTCCTCGATCTCGCTGAGTCGGCGATTTTTCTTCGCAAAATCTGCGTCTGAAAACGCGTCAGGGCGTGACAAAAAAGCAGTCAGTTCTTGCTGTTCGCTGCGGAGGTCGGTGAGGTTGAGGCTGATCATAGTTTGGTTCTCTTACGTTTTAGTATACGGCAAACAAAAAACTGGCCTAGTCGACCAGTTTTTTGTACAGACGTAGCTATTTTTCTTCGCTAGCTTTGGCTGCTTTTTTTTCGTTTCGTACAGCAGCTTTTTTGGCCTTACTTGCCAGTTCGGCTTTGCGAGCTTCGGCAGCCGCGAACTTCGCCTTGAAGCGGTCGACGCGACCTTCGGTGTCGATGATCTTCTCTTCGCCGGTGAAGAACGGGTGGCTGGCGCTAGAGATGTGCATCTTTACCAGGGGGTACTCGTTGCCGTCTTCCCATTTGATAGTCTCGTTGGTATGCGCAGTCGACTGAGTCAGAAACGCAAAACCAGCACTGTCATCTTGAAAAACAACAGGGCGGTAGTCGGTAGGGTGTAAATCTTTTTTCATAGTCAGTGAGACATTGTATCTGTTTTAGGGCGAAAAGTCAAAACACTTCATAGGGGTTAGCGCGAGGCGTCTTCAGACTACGTCACGGCATAACGCCTATGCTTGCTGGAAGCTTGTACCTGCGTTAGCGTGTGAACATGGATATAGGAGTTGAACAGCGCGCTGACTCTCGGGATGTAGGGCGACTTTTGGAGGCGCTGCAGGAGCTAGGGTTTAAGCAAGAGGCTGGTGAGGTGGTGAGATTTAGTTTGTCTGAAACAGATGTCGCTGACACAGATTTTTGCGAGCTCCATAGTGAGCTTTCCGAAGATGGCCGGACTGTGCTTTTGGTACTCGCGCGGACTTCGTACGAGGGAGAGCAATATGGCAAGGCCACGATTTTTGTGATTCGCGGGGACTCGGCGCAGGAAGCTCATGTCAAAACCATGTTTACGGAAGACGAGCAGGCAGCACTGATTTACAGGGATGAAATGGTTGAAGAGTGGCAAACAGTTGTACGCCAGCTTCAAGAAAGAGGCATAAGCACCGTCGAGCGCGAACGAGTGAGGCTAGAAGCAGTCGTACAACGTTTCGGGCTGCTTATGTCGGAGTTTGCTGAGATACGTCGTGCTCAAGAAAATGTGGATGAAGTTGAGCTTTTCAATGAGCTGGGCGTGAAGGCGAATGAGTTAAAGGATGAGATGGATTTACTGGAGGTACCGCAGTGCAGCTTGCACGTCGAGGTAACTGGGCTTGCGTATGAGGAGTTACTTGTTGAAACTATCGAAGCTTGTTGCGAGGCTGTGGAAGCACTTGTGACCGCTCGTGTTCGGTACCAGGATAGTTTGGCCGGGGCATTTCACCTTGCGCTTCAGAATGATCAGAACAAATGGACCGCAACGCGTGCTGCTATATGGGATGGTTTGAAAATGATGGATAGGCTAGCCCTTCAGGGCGAAGCTTCGTAGAAATGGCGAGGCCCGGTACAAGCACCTGCCGGGCATGATTTTATTTCAATAGGTCTGAGATAAGCGGAAGCGTCAGCAAGCCCAAGAGGATCAGGCCGGCGCCTGCGATTTTATACACGAAAGTTTGGGCACTTGCGAGGAAATATATAGCCACGTAGAGTGTGGTCGCGAGAGCTATTGCAAAAAGTACACGCCAGCTCAGAAAAGCGTCCCTGGGCGCGAACGTAGAGAGGTAGAAGTACGAGGTGATGGCTCCGCAGATGGCCACAATCCAAGCTCGCTTCACATCGATATGCTTCAGGAGGCTCGAGCTAGCAATTAAAACAATTGCAACGGGCCCAAAGATCGCTATCAATCTTAGAGGGACTGCCAACACAAGTACAAGAGCTGCGCCCGATAGTCCCGAGTCTGTGCCCATCGAGTCCATGAAATTGCCCAGGAGTAGACCCAGCACCCATCGGAAGAAGAAAAAACTGGGTATCTGGAGTATGCCCAGTGCTAGCACATACCAAAGCGCAAATTGGTGTTCCGCGACCGGGCTGTCGATCTTTGAAGCATCTTTTGCATAGTAGCCCACGTTCATATGAGAGATTATACATGATATCGAGAGGCCGACAGGGCAGCGCCGGAGTTGTGTTGATCGCTGACGTCGGGCATGGGATAATGACTATATAACTAAAAACAAACATGACCGAACACCCTCATCAACAACTCGGCTTTGAACATCAGATGCATGGCGCGTCTGAACGGGGCCGTGATGTTGAAGTTGTCACTCCAGCACAAGAGCAGCTTCAAAAAGCCCGTAACACTCTGGAGAAAATTCGTGAGAGTGGTGAAGACGCAGTACCAGAAGTAGTTGTTGATGCAAACCATACAGACGTAGAGCCGGATGTAACAGAGGAAGTGGATCTTGCAGGACTTGTCGATGCAGTTGAGATGCCGCGTCCAGAGATTATCGATGCGTTACAACAAGCTGATAGCCTAAATCCTGAGGTTTTGGCTGAAGCGATGGATGATGCGCTGGAAGGTGGGCTAGACAGCGAGAGTCTTGAGAGTGTAGCCAAGGCAATTGATCGAACAGAGCAACAGGAGAAAGAGAAGACTCCGCAGCCTTTGTCGCGAGCAGCAGCGTTGCTTGAAAAGACCTATGCTCGTCCTGATGGGAAAGTGAAGATTGCCAAACTTGATTATCTTACGCCTGACGCAGAGGGGTTGTTGGCAGAAATTGTAAACATTGAGCCACTAACGGCCCAGCAGAGGGATAAGGTTTCAGCAAGTTCTATAGACGCCTTGAGAGATGATTCACTCAAATTGAGCATCACCTCGAAACTTGACGGAAGAAGTGCGGAGGAATTTGATAAGACACAGCGAGATCGAGGCTTTTTTGCCAAGAGTGTAACTGGAGGTTCAGGAAGATCTGAGTCATATGCATCTGAACTTTTTGCAGCTGCTGCCAACCCAGAAATCAGGCATTATGTCGCCGAGCAGCTCGATGGCAAAACGGTTTTAAACTTGGGTGGAGGTAACGCGAAAATTGCCCATGAACTAAAAGCTGCCTATGGGGTTCATGCAAACGTTACGAACATAGAGCCGTACCCGTCGCAAAGGGCGCTCGATGACCCGGAGAGCGATCCAATCATCACGACGAACCCTGCGAAAGAGGGATTTATGGAGCAATCGGGTTTGATTCCAGGCAGCGCCGATGAGATACTTGCGGCGTTTTCTGTGCCAGCATATCTGGAAACACCCCAGGAAGTTGTCACACTTTTTGATAACATCACTCATCTCCTTAAGCCGGGTGGACATGCACGCATAAGTCACTTCGGCATAGTGGACGCCGAGCCTGGCGATCCACGTCATGCAGCAATTATAGGCTCACTAGAGAAGGCGCGTCAGGACGGGTACCTGATCGAAATAGTTAAGACAAGTATAAATACACTTATCCTCACTGCACCCGAAGCTTAGCCAATAAATCTACGACAAAAAGGAAGATGGTCCGGACGAAGTGAATCGTCCGGACCATACTGTCGTGCCCCGAGATGGTCGCGTCAGTTGCGACGCGAGCCGGCGAGGTTCAACACCAGGTGTCCGTAGGCGTCCACCCAGCCCCAACTGGAGCCGTGGGTGTACTCCCAGTGAAGCGATGCCGCGACGGTGAACATCACCCAGAGGGCGACTGCGATGGCAAGAGTCGTCGCCATCATCCGCCCCACGCGCTTGCGGAAGCCTGGAACCGTCCCGCCGAGAGGTATCGAAGAAGTCAGATTGCTCATTGGTACTCCTACATGCTCAAACGAAAGGTGGACAGTAAATACTATAGTAACACATGAAAATATAATTGTCAATACTTTGACAGGGGCGAACTGTTGCAAATAAGGCAAAAAACTGCTACTATGACATGGCTAAATCAAATTTTAACGAAGCAACGCGTACGGATATCCTACACAGGGGTACGCGTGAAGGGAGAAGGATATCATGGCCGTGAAGGTTGATATCAAGGCTTTGCTCGAAGCTGGTGTTCATTTCGGACACAAAACGAGCCGTTGGCACCCAAAAATGGCGCCATACATTCATAGCAAACGTCAGGACTCGCACATCATCGACCTGACAAAAACTGTCGAAGCCCTCGAAGCGGCGCTGCCAGTTGTGACTGACGCAGTCGCACATGGCAAAAGCGTGCTTCTTGTTGGTACAAAGCGCCAAGCGCAGGACATCGTCCGTGCAGCGGCCGTAAAGTCGGGCCAGCCATTTGTGACCGAACGCTGGATGGGCGGTATGCTCACCAACGTCGCGACTATGGTTGGACGCATCAAGCACCTCAAGACGCTTGAGAAGAAGATGGACAGCGGTGAGCTCGCAAACCGTTACAACAAACTTGAGATCCAGCGTTTCCAAGAGGAAATCGACGACCTCAACGTCAAGTACGGTGGCATCAAGGACCTGAACGGCAAACCTGGCGTGGTCTTTGTCACCGACATCATCGAGGACATCAACGCGGTTCGCGAGGCCAAGAAATTGAACGTGCCAGTTATCGCTATCTGCGACACAAACACCGACCCAAGTCTGGTGGACTACGCTATACCTGCTAACGACGACGCCATAAAGGGTCTTCAGCTGATTCTAGACTACGTCGTAGCAGCTATCGACGAAGGAAAGGCTACCGCACAGAAAAAGGAGGGCAAATAAAGTGGCTATCACCGTAGATGAGATCAAAAAACTCAAAGAACTTACTGGTGTCGGTTTGACGGACGCAAAAGCTGCGCTCGTTGAAGCTGGCGGTGATTTTGACAAAGCACTCGAGGCGATGCGCAAAAAAGGTCTGACAAAGGCCGAAAAGCGTGGTGAGCGTGAAGCTCGCGAAGGTCTCGTCGACAGTTATGTTCACAGTGGGCGTATCGGCGTACTCGTCGAAGTAAACTGTGAAACTGACTTTGTCGCAAAAACTGACGAGTTTAAAGCACTTGTTCACGACCTCGCACTCCATGCCTCTGCAACTGCACCTGAGTACATCTCGGTTGAGGACGTACCAGCTGATGTTCGCGAAGCCAAGGCGGCTGAGTTCAAGGAAAAGGTTGTCAGCGAAGGCAAGCCAGCCGAGATGGCTGACAAGATCGTTGAAGGACAACTTGCCAAGTACTTCGCCGAGAAGACTCTTCTCGAGCAGCCATTTGTGAAGAACCCTGACATCACTGTCGGCGAACTGGTCAAAGAGCACATAAGCAAGCTTGGTGAAAACATCGTTGTTCGCCAGCTGAAGCGAGTTGAGCTCGGCGCTAGCGAATAAGAGCGTACGGCATATAAGTCGTGAAAGACCCGCAATCTTGCGGGTCTTTCTGTTGCAAAATATTGTTAAAAATGCTATAAGTATAGGCAATCTCCGAGAGATTGTACGTTCGCACAGAAGTGGAGGGTATGTGGCGAATTGAGCAGGAACTGGTTCCCGCTTGACTCGCCATATACCCGAGAGAAATGAGATAGCATGCTCAACGTGACAGTTAGCTGCAAGGACTTCAGGTGGCGCTGCTTTGCCGTCAAGGGGAACCGCCCACTCGATGCGCTTAACGAGTTTCTGCAGCGTGAGCTGAGCATCATCATCGGCTCAGTGCTCACCGAGGTCTCTGAAACGGCTGAGATCCTCCTGATCGAGTGGAGGGATGGTGAGACCCTGAACGCTCCCGACCTGAAGATCAACATCGAATACGGCGCCTATGATGCCATGTCTGCCGAGAGGCGTAGCGAGTGGTCGCAGCGGATCAGCGACCTCGTCATCGCTGTTCTCGGCGAGGACCCGCGCATGTCACGGATGGCTTACTACACGTTGGATGTTCAGGTTCAGTACGCGCCTTGCTCGGGTGTTAGCCGTTCAGTCCGCGATGGGGTCGGAGTGACAAGCGCCACCTGGTGATCTCTTCCAACTTCTCGTGCGGACGACTGCTCGCCGGCCACTTTGGTCGGCGAGCTTCGCACTTTCTGAGCAAGAATTTGCTACAATGTGACTAGAGAAAAGGAGTTATATGTTTGACACAAATCCGTATGAGGCAAAGATGAACGGGGCGCTAGGCCACTTTCAAGATGAACTAAAAAAGATTCGTACTGGCCGAGCACACCCTGACATGCTCGACGGCGTGATGGTCGAAGTCTATGGCAGCAAGATGCCCCTCATCCAGGTAGCAAATATCAACGTGCCAGAACCGCAACTCCTTCAGGTGAATCCTTTTGATCCAAGCAACGTACAAGCGATTGCGGCCGCAATTCGTGAGGCGCAGGGCCTTGGGTTCAACCCAAGTGACGACGGACGTATCGTTCGCGTGCCAGTGCCAGCGCTCACCGAAGAGCGACGCCGCGAGCTGGTGAAAAACCTAGGCGACAAGGTGGAAGAGTGTCGCATCGCTATGCGAAACATCCGCCAGGATGCACTCAAAGATGCTAAGCGCATGAAAGACAACAAAGAACTGTCGGAAGATGACGTCAAAGCAGTTGAACGTGAGATCGACAAGCTCATGCACGAGTTCCAGGTGAAGATCGACGAGACCTTCAAAGCCAAGGAACACGAGGTCATGACCATCTGATGGAGGGAACGAAACGAGAAGTGCTTAAGCGTCGATACAATCTTTTGATAGACGCAATTTCTGTCCTGGCTATGACGGCAGTGGCAGTGATCCCACAGATAGGCGTAACTACTATGGACGATCTTACTCCAAGGCAAGAAGAGATCGTTCGATGAATGAAGAGAACCAAGTGCCGACGCATATCGGTTATATTCTCGATGGCAACCGTCGCTGGGCCAAGAAGCATGGATTGCCAACCTACGAGGGGCACTTAGCCGGATACAACTCACTAAAAGATGTCATAGAGGCGAGCGCCGAGGCGGGCGTTAAGTACATCTCGTTCTACACCTGGTCGACCGAGAACTGGGCGCGCGCCGAAGAAGAGGTGCGCGGCGTCATGAAGATCATACGGCGTCTGTTTACTGTCGACATGAAACAGCTGGTAAAAGATGACTTCAAACTTGTGGTGTTGGGCGCTCGCGATCGACTGCCTGAAGATGTGGTGCAAATGATAGAGGAAGCGGAAGAAGCTTCAAAAAATGGTACCAAAGCGACGCTTGCCATGTGCTTTAACTACGGCGGTCAACAAGAGATTGTTCGGGCTGCGCAGCGAATTGCCGAGGAGGGGATTGACCCAAACGACGTCACGGCTGAAGTGTTCGAGAAGTACCTTGACCACCCCGACATCCCGCCCTGTGACATCGTGGTACGCACGAGTGGCGAGCAGCGTCTGAGCAACTTTATGTTGTGGCGTAGTGCGTATAGTGAGTTTTTGTTCCTCGACAAGCTGTGGCCAGAGATGCACAAAGAGGACGTGGCTGGTATCATAGAAGAATACAACCGTCGTAATCGAAGATTTGGAGGCTAGACGCGCATGGGGGCAATAGGGTTTGTTTTGTCGGTTTTGCTGGGGCTTTTTTTACTAGTATTTTTAGTTGTTATCCATGAGCTAGGGCACGCAATTGTCGCCAGGCGTAACGGTGTGGTTGTCGAAGAATTCGGCGTTGGATTTCCGCCACGGGCCTGGAAGAAAAAGCTTAAAAATGGCGTGCTGTTCACCGTTAACTGGCTACCGCTCGGTGGTTTCGTAAAGCTTCAGGGTGAGCACGATGCTGCTAGTCACAAGGGTGACTACGGTGCTGCAAGTTTGTGGGCAAAAACCAAAATTTTGCTTGCCGGTGTGTTCGTCAACTGGGCATTTGCGGCTGTCATCTTCACTGGTCTCGCACTAAGTGGGCTGCCAAAAGTTATCGACAATCAGTACACCGTCAAAAGTGACACGACTGAGATACATAAACCCGTGAGCATCGCTAGTGTGACCAGTGGTTCGCCAGCCGACAAAGCGGGACTCGAAAAAGGGGACGCGATGATTCGCTTCGCCGGACAGCCACTCGACCAACCAAGTGACCTCAGCAAACTGACCGAAAAATACAAAGGCCAGTCGGTCGAGATGATCTACAGCCGTGGTGGAAGTGAAAAGATCGTTCGCCTAACGTTGCGAGATGCAAATGCAAATGGCAAAGGCTACCTAGGCGTATCCGCAGAGCAACGTACCACCTATCGTTCGACGTGGTCGGCACCGATTGTTGGTGTTGCGCTCACAGGACAGCTAGCTCAAACGACATTACAGGGTTTGGGAGACATGTTCGCAAAGCTCGGAACGGGACGATTTGAAAAACTCAACCCTTCGACCCAGTCTCAGGCAAACGAGAAACTCAGTTCGGTTGGCACGGGGGTTGCGGGTCCTCTAGCAATCCTTGGCATACTGTTTCCATCTGCTAGTGAAGCAGGGCCATCTGCCATCCTGTTTATGACAGCACTGATCTCGCTGGCACTCGCCATCATGAACATACTGCCGATACCTGCGCTAGACGGTGGTCGCTGGTTTGTCACAGTACTGTTTAGGGTTATGAAAAAACCACTTGGTAAAGATCTCGAAGAACGCATACATGGCACAGGCTTCATGGTACTAATGGCACTCTTTGTGCTCGTGACGATCGCAGATGTCTCCAAGTTTACGCGCTAGAGGATCGCAGCTTTACACTGCGCTCGGTGAGTCAGTTTGGGTGGTACTGACCTTTGTTGCTGCATCTGTTGCAGTGATGGCGCTCACGAGCATCTTGGGGCTCGACACCTGGCTTGAAACGACCATCGGGCAGTTGTACGGGACGGTACTTATATATACTGCAGGACTTGCTGCGGTCGTTTCGCCATTGATCGCCCTGAAGGGACGCAGCGACGTTGCGCAGGTGCTTGGTATAACCAAAAAGCCTATCTGGCGTCTGTGGTGGTTGCCGTTTGCGCTCTGGGCTATGTATATGGTGGCAACATCACTCGCTGCAGTTGCGGCACACTTTTTGCTGCCTTGGATTGATCAAAATCAAACACAAGACGTTGGATTTGCAGACATAAACACTGCTTGGGAATACGTCGCAGCCTTCTTTGGACTTGTGGTGCTGCCACCGGTGGCGGAAGAGCTCATCTTTCGCGGCTATCTGCTAGGCAGGTTACGAGAAAAGTTCAGCGCATGGCCCGCAGCAATCGTAGTGAGCGCAGTGTTTGGGTTTGTGCATGGGCAGTGGAATGTTGGACTCGATGTGTTTGTGCTGAGTCTGTTTCTTTGTTACTTGCGCGAGCGGACTGGCTCGGTCTGGGCGGGGATGGCACTACATGGGCTAAAAAACGGCATCG
>CAYMMO010000005.1:0-9258 GCA_964391615.1 uncultured Candidatus Saccharibacteria bacterium | reverse complement strand
CTTGTTTATCGGGCCGCTTATAGGTATTAATTTACTTTAGCGACTCAGCCATGACCTTGGCCATGTACCTTCCTTGCGCGCTATGCGCTGCTGTCGCTTTACAGGGCAATCCGCAAAGAGAGAGGTGAAAACTATGAATCATATCTGGTACAATTGACTAAAGATGCGAGTATCACAATTATTTACCAAGACGCTACGCGACGCGCCAGCTGACGAAGTCGCCAAAAACGCCCAGTTGCTCATACGGGCTGGCTTTGTATACAAAGAGATGGCTGGGGCCTATGCCTACTTGCCACTTGGTATACGTGTACTTGAAAAGATCAAACAGATCGTTCGCGAAGAGATGAATGCTATCGACAGCAATGAGCTGATCATGACGAGTTTGCAAAACAAAGCCGTGTGGGAAGAATCAGGCCGCTGGAGTGATGAAAAAGTTGACGTATGGTTTAAGTCTGCGCTGCAGGATGGGACGGAAGTAGGCTTTGGCTGGACGCATGAAGAACCAATTGTCAAAATGATCAAACAATACGTTCACAGTTACAAAGATTTGCCGATCAGCCTCTACCAGTTCCAGACCAAGCTTCGCAATGAGCTGCGAGCAAAGAGCGGTATCATGCGTGGTCGTGAATTTGTCATGAAAGATATGTACTCGTTTCATACGTCTGCGGAAGACCTCGACGCCTATTACAACAAGACGATCGACGCCTACAAGAAGGTCTACGACCGACTTGGTGTCGGTAAAGATACCTATGTGACGTTTGCGAGCGGCGGGGCATTTACCAAGTTTTCTCATGAGTTCCAGACAATTTGTGACGCTGGCGAAGACGTCATTTACCTACATCGCGCCAAAAACATCGCCATCAACGAAGAAGTCATCGATGATGCAGTCAAAGAACTTGGCGTCGATCGCGATGAACTGGAAAAGATTAAGACTGCAGAGGTAGGTAACATCTTTAACTTCGGCACCCAAAAAGCTGAAGAAATGGGGCTGAACTATACCGATGAAACTGGCGTACAACATCCAGTCTACCTAGGCTCATATGGTATTGGTGTAACGCGGGTTATGGGTGTTGTAGTGGAAAAATTTGCTGACGAACGCGGCATCGTATGGCCAGAAGCCATCGCGCCGTTTCAGGTGTACCTAGCCACTATCGGTGATGTCACGGCACAAGCGGACACCCTCTACCAGGAATTGACTGACCAAGGTATCGAAGTGCTCTATGACGACCGTGACGTACGTCCCGGCGAGAAGTTTGCCGACGCAGATCTGCTGGGCATCCCGCACCGAGTCGTGCTTAGCCCTAAGCTTGTTGAACAGGGGTCATTTGAACACAAGCTGCGCACAAATGACAACGTTTCTTTATTGACCCACGACGAGCTGTTTGCTACACTCGGTGCAGCTGAATAAGCGAGGGTAGGGCTAAGGAATCTTGAAGAGAGTGCACACGAACTGCGTGTGCTTTTACTAACGGCTACCCAGTAAGGAAAAATTTATGAAGAAACAATACCAATTGACCCCCGAGGGCAAAGTAGAACTCGAAGGCGAGTTAGCTGAACTTATCGCAAAACGCAGTGACATTGCTGAGAAAATCGCCAACGCTCGTGACTACGGAGACCTGAGCGAAAATGCTGAGTACGATGCTGCACGCGAAGAGCAGGCTATGCTTGAAAGCCGAATTACCGAAGTCGAAGACATCCTACAGAACGCCGACATCATCAAAGCTACCAAAAGTAGCACCGTGAAGGTTGGCTCAACTGTCCAGCTCAAAAACGGTGCTAAAGTAACCTACCGTGTAGTTGGTCCAGTCGAGGCAGACCCTATGGAAGGCAAGATTTCGAACGAATCACCTATCGGCCAAGCCCTCATGGGTAAAAAGGCTGGCGACAAGGTGACTATCGTGACTCCAAAAGGTGAAACGACCTACACCGTTGAAGCTGTTAGCTAGTTTCTCGAGAGTAAACAAATTACACGATCACCCAGGTGGTCGTGTTTTCGTTTGGGGTGAAGTCTCTACCTCTGATATACTTGTCTGTATATGGCGACGCTAAAAGAACTTCGTGACGAGCGGTTGAGGAAACTCGATGAGCTCAAAAAGCTAGGGATTAACCCTTATCCGGCTGATTCAGAGCGTAGCCACACGCTTGAGGTGGTAGTGAGGGATTTTGGGAAACTAGAAAACGAAACCGTTACTGTCGTTGGCCGCGTGACAGGCATTCGTAAATTTGGTCAGCTCGCGTTTATAGTACTGCGTGACATGAGCGGGTCACTACAACTCTTTTTGAAGGCCGACACCGTTGCGCCACTCGACGTCGCAACTTCACGCGTTGGTATGGATGAACTACCACTACTTGATACCGGTGACTTTGTACAGGCAACAGGTCCGGTCATAAAGACTAAGACAGGTGAGATTTCGGTTGATGTACGCGAGTTACGGCTCCTCACTAAGAGCCTGAGACCGATGCCAGCCAAACAAGACGGCTTCACAAACAAAGAAGAGCGTATGCGACGTCGCTACGTCGACATGAACGTGAACCTCGACGTACGTGATCGTTTCATCCGTCGCAGTAAGTTTTGGGCGGCAACTCGTACATTTCTCGACGACCATGGCTTTTATGAAGTGAATGTTCCAGTTCTCGAGCACACGACCGGTGGTGCCGACGCCAACCCATTTGTAACGCATATGGATGCGCTCGATAACGATTTTTATCTTCGCATTTCTCACGAGCTTCCTCTCAAACGACTTCTCGGTGGCGGCTTTGAAAAAGTCTATGACGTTGGTCCACGCTTTAGAAACGAAAACTACTCTGACGAACATTTGCCAGAGCATGTAGCTATGGAATGGTACTGGGCCTACGCCGACTGGCGGGACGGTATGAAATTTATGACCGAGATGTACCGTTATGTACTGAAGGAAACGTTCGGTACGCTTCAGTTTAAGCTCGGCAACTTTGACGTTGACCTCGAAAAAGACTGGGAAGAATGGGACTATGCCGAGGTAATCAAGAAGCATTACGGTGTTGATCCGTTTAACTGCACCATCGAAGAGGTCAAAAAAGCCCTCAAAGACAACAAGCTCGAGGTAGAGAAGACCGAGAATCTTGCTCGTGGTATCGACAAGCTCTGGAAAAATGTGCGCAAAGACGTTGCGGGACCTGTTTGGCTCATCAACACACCGAAGTTTATCTCGCCACTGTCAAAAAGCGCACCGGGCGAAGAGCATACGGTACAGCGCTTCCAGCCCGTCATAGCCGGCAGTGAGCTTGGTAATGGCTTTTCTGAACTTAACGATCCCGTAGACCAGCTAGGACGCTTTGTAGAGCAGCAGCAGATGCGAGACGCGGGTGACGAAGAAGCTATGATGCTCGACATCGACTATGTTGAGATGCTTGAGTACGGCATGCCGCCAGCTTGTGGATGGGGTTATAGCGAACGAGTCTTTTGGATTTTTGAAGGTGTTACTGCGCGCGAAGGCGTGCCATTCCCTCAACTCCGTCATGAAGTCGACGAAGTTACCAAAACGATCTACCCAGATCTACCCCTGTAGGCGTATACTGAAGTTAGAACCTAACACCAGGAGGTACTATATGGGACAAGCATTTGAATTTGATGGACAGCGATTTGAAAACGAAGGCGAATTTCTCGATGCTTTGGCACACGAGTACAAGAATGGTGATCGCGATTTGGTCGTGGAAACACTCGAGAATTACGGCTTTAGTGTGAGCGACATCAACGTACGGCCTAACTAGGCGGCTGCGCGTACTAGTTTTGCGTGAGCATCGTTACGAGCTGTAACGGTAAATGTAGAACCTTTTTCTGGTTCGGAACTCGCCTCGATACTACCGCCGATATAGTCCATGATGATCTTGTCTAAGAACAGGCTGAACCCAAGACCTTCATAGTTAAACTCAAGCGCAGAATCTGCACGCGAGAATGGCTTGAAGAGCTGGGGTAGCTTCTCGGCAGGGATGCCTACTCCGTAGTCGGAGACTTTTAGCGAAAGCTTGTGTTCAAGCGAGTTCGTGTTGACCTGGATTGTGCCCCCGCTGTGGCTAAACTTGATGGCGTTGTCGATGAGCGAGTTTAGTACGAATTCAAAGAGTGTACGGCGTTGGGTAATCGGCGCATCGCGGACGTTGTTAACGATCGTGAGTTGCTGCTGCTCGAGAACAGGCTTCGCGCGTGCAATGGCTTCGTCGACGGCGTCACGGAGACTAAATGTCTCGCTGGCAATTGCGGAACCAGATCTGATCTCACTGAGCAGGGCAAACTTTTGTAAGATTGCCGCAAAGCGCTCGTAGCCATCGTTGAAGAAATGAGCCGAGGGTGCGCTGGAGAGACTTGTTCGCTGAGCATTTATGGCAGCGAGGCCTTCCTGAAGTGCCGCGGTCGAGCGCTCGATAAACTCATTTCTCGCGAGGTCTATAGTGCGTTCATGCTCGATAAGTTGCTCATGGTGAGAGCGGTCGGCTTTTCGTATGTAGTGGCTGCGGACCGATGAGTAGAAGAAGAAAATCACTGCAAAGAAAATCATGATCTGCATCCATAGGTTGGCGGTGCCGATAGGGACGTTGCCGACGATGCCTAGGAAGAAGTTGGCGATGCCGGTGAGCGCAAATGCGCCGCCGATTGGAACCCAGAAAAATGCGGAGCGTAAGAAGCTCGGTGGATGCACGGCTTCAGGTGGCGCGGCGATTCCTTGCAGCGCTGCATTGCCGTCGATGTCGTTGAGGATTGTTTTGATTTTTTCGTCGAGGGCAAGGATGGGTGCCTTGAGTGGTGCAACTTGTTCAGCGGTAATTTCTTTTACCGCTACGAGGGTGTCGAGTCCGGTGGTCATGACGGTAAGCGGGGTGCGCAAGTAGTGTGAGGCAAGTGCGACAAAGTTGTCTTTTTCTTCTGCGAGCTCTCGTTCACGTTTGAGGACCAGGAAAAGTCGACGGGCGGCGGCAACTTCTCTGGTTGACTGCCAGGTCAGGACCGCTGCACCGGCTGCAAGCGTGGCAAATATATAGTAGGGAAAGGTTTGCGCAATCACAGGGGGTAGGCTGCGGAGTGCTGTTCTAACCGATTCTGGGACAGCGAGCACCAAAGGTTTGATTGCCTCGTGCAGGAAGGTCGGCACGTTGTTGTATCTTGGAGTGTTTTCGCCACCAGGAGTTGGGCGCGCTTCGTTTGGGGCGACAAACGGGTCTTCGTGTTCGTCGGGTGTCGTCGGTGTGACGATGACAGCTGGTGTGCTACAAGCGTTCGCGTCGTCCCGCTCCATACCAGGAGGAACAACTGTTTGGGTTCCGGGTATGTTTTCGCAGACGTCGACAGGTATCGGGACGCAGTCACCCGACGGGTCGTTCGTGTAGTCGATCGGTACAAGAGTCTGTGTTCCAGGTAGATTTGGACAGACGTCGACAGGTGGCGCTGGCTGGACCAGACAATTACCGTTGTCGTCGAGGTAGTAGCCGGGTGGAATGGTCCCTTGAGCGCCCGCTATGTTGTCGCAGACATCAACCACAGGAGGTGGAGGAGTAGAGCAGTTACCAAAACCGTCGACGATCATACCTGGAGGCACGGTGAGCTGGTAGCCTGGGATGTTTGTGCACGCGTCGGGCGGGCCAACTGTGACCTGGATCTGAGAGGAGGCCTGCACAAAGGAGCCGACCATCCAGGCGACAAATACAGCAATGCTTAGAAAGATAGCAACTGCCAGATGTTTGTGAGCCGATGAGGCCATGTTTGTTTTCTCTGTTTAGTCTCTTTAGAATTATTGTAAAAGCATGAGCAGTTCTTTGCAAGGGTGGCGTATACTGTTAGGTAGATAAACGAGAGGAAGAGGACGTGATACAGCTGAAAAATGTCAGCAAGGTCTATGGCAAGCGCGATCAGGCGTTTGCGGCACTTGAGGACGTAAGTTTTGAGATACCGAAAGGTGCAAGCGTTGCGATAGTAGGGAAATCTGGTTCAGGCAAAAGTACCCTCATGCACGTGATGAGTGGGCTCGACAGGCCTTCGAGCGGCAACATCGTCATCGACGGCACCGATATATCGTCTATGAAGGCAAAAGCGATCGACAAGTTCCGTAGCGAAAAGATTGGCTTTATCTTTCAGGCGTTCTTCGTTCAAGCTAACGAAAACTGTTTTTATAACGTCGCGCTCCCTCTCGAAATTTCTAAGGTCAAGGGCGCTTCTCGGCGCAAACGTGTGCAGATAGCGCTCAAAGCCGTAGGCCTAGAAGAAAAGATAAACCAAAAAGCTAAAAATTTGTCAGGTGGTCAGAAACAGCGCCTCGCCATAGCGCGAGCCATCGTCAACAAACCGGCGATACTTTT
Organism: uncultured Candidatus Saccharibacteria bacterium; assembly: GCA_964391615.1. GTDB lineage: Bacteria > Patescibacteriota > Saccharimonadia > Saccharimonadales > Saccharimonadaceae > CAYLGT01. The sequence continues at coordinate 2,934 of CAYMMO010000005.1, read as the reverse complement.
TGCCGACGAACCAACTGGCAACCTCGACAGCACAACGGGAGAAAAAATCGAAAAACTCTTGTTTGACTTCAACCGCAAGCTTGGCAGCACACTCGTCATCGTGACTCATGACCATGACCTGGCGAGCAAGTGTGACTACCAGGTACTTATAAAAGACGGTCGGATCGTTAAAATCCTCGAAGCACCCTATAAACGACCACTTTCAGGAGGTGAACTATGAGACTCATCGACATCGTCAAACGCGCAGCGCGTAGTTTGCGCAGCGCAAAAGCGCGCACGATACTCACTAGCCTGGCTATCGCTGTCGGAGCGTTCACGTTGACACTCAGCCTTGCTGCGGGCGAAGGAGCACGTCAGTACGCAGACAAGCTCATCAGTAGCAACGTCGACCCACAGTCGATCTTTGTTGCCAAAGACCCATCGCTATTTGGAGCGAACGGTGGTCCCGGCGGCGGTCTGAAGGAGTATTCAGCAGACGCAACCCAGTACGGTGGCGCCACGTTCAAGGCGCTCAACAAGACCGACATCGAGCTTATCGAGAAAACACCTGGCGTAGCATCGGTAGCGCCGACCTATATAGTGAGTGCGCAGTACTTTACCTTTGAAGGCAAAGACAAGAAATACACCTCGGATATCACTGCCTATGACGCAAGTGTTCGCGCAGAGGCTGCGGCTGGTAAGATACCACAGCTAGGGACGCAAATCGGAACAGATGAACTTATAGTTCCTGAATCGTTTGCAGAAGCGATTGCCGTAAAGCCTGCCGACTTGGTTGGAAAAAGCGTCACTCTGCATGTCCAAAAAGCCACAACGGCGCCGAGTCAAGAAGACATTCAAGCAGCATTTGTCAGTGGCGGTACCGCAGCGGTCGAGGCCCTGGTAAAAGTGGAGTCTAAAGACGTCGAATTTACGGTGGTTGCAGTCAGCGCAAAATCAAGCACCTCGTTTTCGGCGAGTGCTGCGCTATTTATCTCTGACCAGGCTGCCAAAGACTTGTCTGAATACATAACTTCCGGCACCGACCAGTACCAGAAGTACATTACTGCAACGGTGCGGGTGAAAAATGGCTACAATCCCGAGGATGTCAAAGCGGCGTTTAAAACCGAATATCAGCGAGTAGGCAACGAAGACTACATCATTGCCAAGACAGCCAAAGACCTCCAAGGGCTGTTGTTTACCATCGTCAACATCTTGCAGGGGATCGTCATTGGCTTTGGTGTGATTGCGCTTATCGCGAGCGTGTTCGGGATCATCAACACGCAGTACATCTCTGTACTTGAGCGAACGCGCGAGATCGGACTCATGAAAGCCCTCGGTATGCGCGGACGCAGCGTCAGCCGTCTGTTCCAGTTCGAAGCGGCTTGGATCGGCTTTCTCGGTGGTGTTATAGGGTCTGCACTTGCATGGGGTATAGGCTCGGCGCTTAACCCTTGGATCACAAAGCAGTTAAGTCTGGGCGATGGAACGTACTTGCTCATCTTCCAGCTTGTACCGATTGTGGGTCTTGTCGTTGCACTTATGATCATCGCAATGCTTGCAGGTTGGTTGCCGGCACGAAAAGCCGCCAAACTTGACCCGATCGAAGCCCTGAGAACAGAGTAGATTGACTAACCATAACACTTGTGCTATAATAGATACAATATGACTGACATCGCAGACGGAATGCAAAGACCCGAAGTGCAGGAACAGCTTGAGCCACAAGTTGATTCAGCCATGTCGGTCACGCGATCTTCAGACCATCTAACGATTGAAACTTCATTTGACATTACAGCGGTTAATCGAGGTGAGCCAGTTTCGCTTGACGAGCTCATGAAGCAGGCTACGTTGCTACACCATCGAGCCATAGGCAGCCACAAACTAGAAGTTCCGCAAGCACATTTTGCTGCTTTTGTGACTGGCGATGACGTCCATGCCACTTTTTTGCGAGCAGGGGATGATGGGAGTTTAGTAGCGCTCAATCGCATAGGTGCACTTAACGAAATCGACATTGTTCCAAGTGGTGTACGAGCCTTAAAGCAGCGCGGAAATGCTCCGGCCCCACCGGAGGGCGCTCGCCTGATTGTCGGGGGGATTAGTGTTATAGAGCGAGAAAGAGTCGCCAGAAATATGGGTGATGTATGGGTACTGGGAACAAAGGGCAGTGAAGCGGCGGTTCGTAATCTCTCGCTACTTAGAGAGATGGACCTGGCATGTCGTCAAGAGCTCGATAAAACGACTAAGACTCGACGTAAAGGTATAGCTCGGCGTGCATTCAAGTTGATTGGCCGCACTAGCAAAAAGCTCACCCCTGACGTAGACTAGGTTTATGTTAGATATCCGTTTTATTCGAGACAATGCTGAATTGGTTCAGTCGGCTGCTCGTGACAAAGGCTATGATGTCGATGTTGCCGAGCTGCTACGTGTTGACGACAAACGACGCGACCTACAAAAGCGCGTCGAAGAACTACGCGAAAAACGTAATGCAAATGCCGGCGCCATGAAGGGCGGAAAGCCCGACCAAGCGACCATTGACGAAGGCAAGCGGATAAAAGATGAGCTCAGCCAGCTCGACAGTGAACTCTCTGAAGCCGACGCATCCTACATGGGGCTCCTCAAGCAGGTCCCAAATATGCCTAGTCATGACGTACCAGTTGGCGCAAGTGAAGACGAAAATGTCGAAGTGAAAGTGGTTGGCGAAATCCCATCGTTCGATTTCACGCCCAAAAATCACTTCGAGATTGCTGACGCCAAAGGTTGGCTAGACAAAGAACGAGCCGCCAAAGTTGCCGGCAGTCGCTTTGCGTATGTCATGGGTGACATGGTTATGCTGCAGCAGGCGATCATCCAGTTCGTCATGAACACGCTGACGAGTGAAGACACTATGAAACAGATCATTGAAGGTGCAGGGCTTTCTGTCGGTACGCGGCCATTTGTACCAGTGCTACCGCCACTTAT
>CAYMMO010000004.1:16588-23990 GCA_964391615.1 uncultured Candidatus Saccharibacteria bacterium | reverse complement strand
GGCGAGCTCGATCTTGACCTCATCGCCGTGGCGGCAGAGCCTTTTGCCGTCTCACGAAGCGTACTCGGTGTCGACGCTAGCAGCAACTTTACTGCCATCCTTGCCGATGTCGGTGGTGGCACGACCGACATAGCCGTTGTAAACGACGGTGGCGTCGAAGGTACGCGCATGTTTGGCATCGGTGGACGAAGCTTTACTCGCACCATCGCAAACGACATGGACCTCAGCTACGAAGATGCCGAAAAGCTCAAAGTAAATGTCGACGACGCAAATCTCAAAGAATCAGTTGCCAAGCAAGTCGGTGTTTCCATAGATAAGACGCTCGATGTCTGGCTTGGTGGAGTAGAACTTGCTCTGAGTGAATTTGACTCAGTCGACCACCTGCCGAATCGACTACTGCTTTGTGGTGGTGGTTCCAGCCTGACGAAGCTCGTTGACGCCCTCAAAAAGCGTGACTGGTACCAGGAATTGCCGTTTACCAAGCGCCCAACTATCCAGCACATCAAGACGACCGACGTCGTCGGCGTGACCGACAAAACAGACTCTGGACTTGACCATACCTTCGTTACCGCCATGGGACTCCTCAGGGTTGGATATGATACGATGGTAGGCAGTTCAGATGCCGATGGTATCAAGGATAAACTAAACCGAATATTGCGCGTATGAGCACTTCTGCCACCCCTAAAAAAGATGTTATATATGTCGACATAGAAGACGACATAACTTCGGTTATTGAAAAAGTCAAAAACGCCTCTGCGCCGATCGTAGCGCTCGTACCTCCAAAGCGCATTGGAGTTTTACAAAGTGTCGTAAACCTCAAACTACTTGCGCGTGCAGCCAAAGGAGCTAAAAAGCATATAGTTTTGATTTCGAGCGATAAAGCACTCATGGCGCTTGCCGCTGGCCTGGCACTACCTGTTGCCAAGAACCTTCAGTCGAAGCCAGAGATCCCAGTGCTTGCTTCTGAGGATGCGGAAGGCGATGAAATAATCCATGGTGACGAGCTTCCCGTCGGTGACCACGCTCGAAGCGCTGGAGTGGAACTGCCAGAGGTTGACGACGAAGAAGTCATCGCACCTGCCGCCGAAGATGTAGCCTCGCCTCTTGAAGACAAGCCAATGGCTGCAACTGCTGCTGCTCGAGCTCCAAAAAAGGGGAACGCTAAAAAAGGTTCGGTCATCCCTAACTTCGACACTTTTCGTAAAAAGCTTTTCCTGTTCGGTGGTCTTGGCGTTGCCGCAGTCGTTTTCCTCGTTTGGGCGATCTTCTTTGCGCCACATGCGACCGTATCTATCACCGCCAAGACTAACATCGTCAACCTTAGTAAAACACTGCAGCTTCGCCCTAGTGCAAAGCTGGACACTACGCAGGCCATAGCGGCTTCCGTTGTCAAAGAAATCAAGAAAACCGCCACAGTGGATTTCACGGCAACAGGAACGAAGAATGTCGGTGAAAAAGCAACTGCAACCGTTAAGTTTTCACAGCAATCATTGTCCTCTACTTCAGTACCTGCCGGTACAAAACTCACAAGCAGCAGCGGGCTCATATATGTTACAGACAGCTCCGTAACCGTACCTGCAAGCTCTGTCGGTGGGCCAGGTTGCTTCCCTACCGCATGTCCCGGAACTGTGAACGTCGGTGTAACAGCTGCTGAGGGCGGGGCAAAGTACAATGCCGCGAGTGGTAGTTTGAGCGGTGGTCCTACGAGCGCTTCGTTTGTTGCGCCATCTGGTGGCGGTACCGATAAAACTGCGACCGTTGTCGCCCAAGCGGATGTCGATAAGGCGAAAGAGCAGCTACAGGCGCAAAAAAGCGATGAGGTAAAGTCCGAACTTCTTAAGCAGTTTGACGCGACGACCGTTGTTATCCAGGAAAGCTACAAAGTCACTCCAGGCAACCCAACCAGTGCACCTGCGGTTGACCAAGAGGCGACGGCGGCAAAGCTAAGCGCCGAGACTACCTACCGAATCGTAGGCATCGCACGCAGTGACCTTCGCGCAATTTATGACGCATTTACGAAGACTCAGATAACCGGACAGGCGAATCAGAAGATCTACGCAAGTGGTGACGAAGCCACGTCCTTTGCCCGCTTCGAAGATGTAGAAGGTGGCTTCTCTGTCAAAGCGACAGCAACGGCCCAGGTAGGTCCTAACATCGACGAAAAAACACTTGCTACCCAGCTGACCGGCAAGAGGGCGGGTGAGATACAGCAACAGATCGAGCTGGTGCCAGGCGTTGAAGATGTTACGGTGAAATTCTCTCCATTCTGGGTTACGAAAGCTCCGGGCAAAGCAGACAAAATAGACATCAAATTTGTCATCAAGCAATGAGCCAGAAGACCCAGCGCCATACTTTTTTGAGTTTTGACGTCGGCGAGAAGCGCATCGGCGTTGCCCAAGGTGACAGCGAAGTTCGCATGCCATTTCCGCTAACAACAATTTTGGTCGACGGACTAGAGATGCATCGGGTCAGGGAACTGATAGCAGAAGTCTCTCCGACGCAGGTTATCGTTGGCTATCCACGAAACCAGCAGGGCGAAGCCACTGCTCAGACTGCAGTTTCTGAACAGTTCGCTAACCAGCTTCGCCGCCTAGACGTCGACGTCGTCTTCCAGGATGAGTCCTTAACTTCAGTGTTGGCAGAACAGTATCTCAAAAAGAACAAAAAAACGTACACCAAAGCCGACATAGATTCCCACGCTGCCGCCATCATACTTGGCGATTTTTTGGAGCAAACGTATGGATATTAGGCCCCCAAAGAAAAGACCTACTGCGCTGATTCCTCCGGTTACCATAATGGAGCCGACGCCTGCACTTGCGCATCCTCGACGAAGCTTGGTGCCACCACTGCTGATAGTCGGCCTTCTCCTGTTATTTGCAAGTCTAGGCAGTGTTTTCTGGTATCGGTGGGCGCTGTCGCCTGTTTCGAGTAAACAAAACAGTGTGCGTCTTGTGGTGAGCCCAGGTGAAACGGCAACTGAAATCGCCCACCAACTAGCAGGGCAAGACCTGATACGGAGTGAGTTTGCATTCGGCATTTATACTCAGATCCATGGGCTCCGTTCAAAACTTCAGGCTGGCGGCTATGTGCTCTCGCCACATCAGTCAACTCCGAGTATCGTAGAACACATGACAACTGGCAGAACCGACACGTTCAACGTCACCATCTCCCCCGGGTTAACCCTGATGGGCTTGAAGGAACTGTTTGAAGGCTATGGATATAGTGAGCAGGAAGTTCAGACTGCATTTGCCAAGACGTATTCTCATCCTGTTCTAGCCACGCGGCCTAGTGGCGCCACGCTAGAAGGCTATATATATCCCGAAACCTACAATGTAGGAGCAGACGAGCCCCTCAGCACGCTACTTGAGCGAAGCTTTGACCAGCTCTTGAAGGTCTTGTCGGACAACAAGTATCTTGAGCAGTATCAAAAACAAGGACTTAGTATCCACCAGGCTGTAACTTTGGCTTCGATCGTTCAAAAAGAAGTCTCCAACAAATCAGATCAGAAACAAGTAGCACAGGTGTTCTTGAAGCGACTAGACAGCGGTATGCAGCTCGGCTCAGATGTGACGTTCATGTATGCAGCGAAGCTACTAGGCGTAGAGCCAACTGTCGATATCGATTCGCCGTACAATACCCGTAAATACGCTGGCCTTCCGCCAGGACCCATCTCAAACATGAACCCAAGTGCCCTTGAGGCTGTCGCCTATCCTGCAAGTGGTGACTACTTGTACTTTGTCGCTGGTGACGACGGCACAACCTACTTTTCACGAACACAGGCCGAGCATGATGCAAATGTTGCTGAGCACTGCAAAGAACTCTGTAATTAGATATATACAACATCAATTGACACTTTTAGCAAATATGCTACAATGAATAGGCAAATAGTAACGGGTCTTATAAGACATCTAATTATAGAGGTCAGATAAGGCAAAACCCGCTCACTAAATGCCTACCGTCAACTGTCGTACGAGTGCTCAAAAAGCAGAAACTTGAAACTAGCACTTAACAGCGAAAAGGTCGACGCGCACTCTGTTTTTTGTTTTCCACCACATGGTTAGCGAAGACAAAAAAGAAAGACATAGTATCGGTAGCCGTATCCTAGCGATAGGATGCACGGAGAAGATTATTACTGACTTAGTATCGGCTCGTTCCGAACAAGTACCTGGAGCATCGCGCTCTATTCGTAAAAAAAGCAAAGGCGTTTCACGTCTGAGCTCTGCGATGTCTTACATCGCTGTTTTGACGCTTATTGCAAGTGTTGTATCTGTTGGCTATCAATCACCAGTTGAAAAACAGGTGGCTGCATCGTCAGTGGAAAGCAACGTCTTGAAAGTAAATGACCCTTCGGTTGACCAGAGGGTTGCTGCTGAACTTGCCGCAAATACTGCCGAGACCGCTAACCTAGCTGTTGCGTCAAATGTCTCTAACCTTTCGATTTCACTCAGCGCCAAAGCTGAACTGGCACAAGCAGACAGTAGTGTGCTTGCAAAACCTCAGATTGTTGAGGTTGCAGATCAGCGCGGCGTTTCATCGTACGTTACCGTCGTAGGCGACACTGCCCAAAGTGTTGCGGCGAAGTTTAGCGTGAGCCCAGACACTGTTAAATGGGCGAACAACCTTGTCGGTGACGCAATTTCCGTGGGTGTAACGCTACGTATCCCCAACGTCGATGGTGTTTTGTACACTGTTCGCGATGGCGATACCGTTGACAGCATTGCTGCTCGCTACGGCACGCAGCGTGAACGACTCGTCAGCTATAACGACCTCGAGATCAGCGGCATTTCTAGCGGCCAACAGATAGTTGTTCCCGGTGGTGTTTTGCCTCAAAACGAGCGCCCAGGCTTTTCAGCCCCTGCGACCCCTCGTTCAACTTCTGGCAACCGTGTCGTCGCGTACAACCCAAGTGCAGCGGCAGTCGCAGGTAACCGTTATGACTACGGGTACTGTACCTGGTATGCCTACAACCGACGTGCCGAGCTAGGCCGCCCGGTTGGCAGTTTCTGGGGCAATGCCTCTACCTGGTCGTACAACGCACGCTCAGCGGGCTACCTAGTGAACAATGTACCTGAAGTTGGTGCCGTCATGCAGGACAGCTACAGCGCAGGTGGTTACGGCCACGTAGCAGTAGTTGAAAGCGTCGGCGCAGACGGTAGCATCACGATTTCAGAGATGAATTACGCTGGTTGGAATGTCAAATCCTACCGATCATTGTCCCCAAGCGAAGCATCTCGCTACAACTATATTCACTAGATCCTAGTAGTTTTTAAGAAACACGCCACTCCATCAGGGGTGGCGTGTTTGCGTGTAAAGAGTTAGAATGAAGACAATGTTTGTCGATAGTGCACGAGTTATAGTAAGCGCCGGCCGCGGCGGCGATGGCAAGGTTAGTTTTCGTACTGAAAAATACGTCGAACACGGTGGCCCAGATGGTGGCGACGGTGGTCGTGGCGGCGATGTTATATTTGAGGCCGACAACAACACCTCGACACTTGTCGATTTTCGTATACGACGTGAACTGAGCGCCAGTAACGGTGAGCCTGGTGAAGAGCGAAAAAAACATGGACGTAGCGGCAAGGACACAATCATAAAAGTGCCTGTAGGTACTCAGATTTTCCGAGACGACGAGATGATTGTCGACCTCATCACCCCTGGACAACGGGCTATCGTCGCAAAAGGTGGCGATGGTGGTTTTGGTAATGCTCACTTCAAAAGTTCAACCAGGCAAACGCCTCGTGTGGCTGAACTTGGTGAAAAGGGCGACAGCTTCGAAGCTCGTCTGGAACTGAAGTTGATTGCCGATGTTGGCCTGGTTGGTTTTCCGAACGCCGGTAAGTCGACCTTCCTGAGTGTCGTCAGTAACGCTCGCCCAGAGATCGCTGACTACGCCTTTACGACGCTTACACCTAACCTTGGCGTGGCTGACATCGACGACACCTCGCTGCTAGTAGCTGACATCCCTGGACTTATAGAGGGTGCGAGCGAAGGCAAGGGTCTGGGTGATGCATTTCTTCGGCATGTTGAACGGACTGCAGTCATACTGCACCTTATAGATGCCTATACCGACGACCCTGCGAGCGCCTACAAGACCATCCGCGGTGAACTCGTGGCCTATAGTGAGAAGTTGGCACAGCTCCCAGAAGTAGTGGCGCTGAGCAAAGTTGATGGTCTCGACGAAGACATCATCCAGCATCAAATGGAGCAGCTCCGCGCTGTTGTCCCACACGATCGCTTAATTGCACTTTCATCCACGGCCGGAACGGCGCTCAAAGATACTTTGCGCCTACTCGCTTCTGAGGTAGCAAAAGCCAGGCAGCTACAGCTCGACGCCGATCTTGAAGAACAAGCTGCCGCTGCTGTTCCCGACAACCTCATCCAGCTTTCTACTCGTCAGCTCGATGAGAAGTGGAATGTGCGCCTGGAGGAAGGCTTGTACATCATCACAGGTCCAAAGATCGAAAAGTTTGCTGCTCGCACTGACTATGGAAATCCTCATAGCGTTAACCGACTACGAGACATCATGAAGAAGATGGGCGTGACGCACGAGCTCAACCGACAGGGGGCCAAGGCCGAGGACATGCTAGTTTTTGGCGAAGATGGCGAATACCGCTGTACGTTCGAAGAGCTTTAAAGACGAGAAAAGTATTGACAATACTCAGCATATATGTTAATATGCTCTTAGCATTCGTGAAAACGCATGCGAACGTTGACATGAAATGTTTTTTAAAAGCTTGAGTGGTACGCCCAGCGCATAGATGCTGTGCTCTTGGCGTACCATTCAGACTTTGCTCCGTCATCACCTGCGACGCTCAGGTGCCGCTGTCGAGATGTCACACGCCGTGAATCTCGACTTCTACCCCCGAAAGGAGCGACATGCGCGCCCCGCCGTTCATGATCACCCCGACCGAGAAGATCTGACCAACCCCCGGCGCCGACGCCAGGACGCCCCGTTGGGGGCAAGAAGGAGACCGAAGTGAACTTCGGCAACTACGTCAGACCCTGACACCGGGCCCGCTTGGTGATTGCTAGTGTCAGTTTATGCTGCCACGTATAGCTCGCTAGGCTACACGGTCGGAGAGCGACCGCCTGGTGTTGGGATTCAACACATTTCACCGTGACCGGCTCTTATTTTGTCACGGTGCTAGAGCCGCCACCGGTCAACCAAGGACGGCCGCAGGCGAAAGATCTGAGCGGCATTCGAGTCGCTTCACTGTCCCTTTCGTTCTGCGGCCGTCCGAGGCCACACAAAAAACATTTCATGTCACACCCGCCGCGCCCCAACTGGGGCGCATTTCCATTTTAAAAAGGATTTAGCGAAGGGTAGGGTAGCGTCGGAGCAGTCGAGAAAGAGTGGCTTCGTCGATACGAGCAATCTCAGCGATCATGACGAACTGTGTCAGGC
>CAYMMO010000004.1:5792-16578 GCA_964391615.1 uncultured Candidatus Saccharibacteria bacterium | reverse complement strand
AGTACGCGATGAGCTCTGAGATAACGTCAAAACATGGGTAAGGGTGAAACCACGTACTGTCTTTGACGAGGCTAAAGCCGAGGCGATGCAGTTCTGACGTGAGCAGTCGTCGCTGTCGGGCATACCGAGCCGGTATGTCATAGCTGACCATGCGCCAGGTACCGTCCCAGTTGGTCTGGGGTTGGATGAAGAGTTCGTCGATTTTGGCGCGCTGAAGACGATGGACGCCTTTTACAGAGGGTTGGACGGTGATTTTTGTCCCGACATGCGACACTTCAACGAGACCTAGACGGCGTAGATTTGCTACAACAGCTCGTTGTTCGTCGCGTGTCAGGCCCTCTGGGAAGGCATGGACTGCGTCGAGCATGTCGAGAAGGGTGACGGCCTGGGCACTAACGCCAGAAAGGCCATTGGCACCGATGGCGCCGAGAACAGCGCTGATGACACGTTTGGTATCTTGCCGCTTCATAACTGTCATAGTAGCACGTTTGCCCTACGTATACAAAAATGCATATGCTTATTTTGAATAGGCTACAAGTACATATGTATACACGTGTACGATTATGCACATATATGACTCTGGTATAGTGAGAGGTACATGAAGACGTTTTTCTTTTATGACCTAGAAACGAGCGGCTTTAGTGCTCGAAACGACCGCATCATGCAGTTTGCCGGTATTCGTACCGACATGGATCTTCGCCAAGTTGGCGAACCAGTCAACGTGCTCGTGCGAATGAGCGACGACATACTTCCCGACCCAGGTGCCGTACTTGTCACGGGCATTACCCCGCAAGCCACGCTGGCTGACGGTATGAGCGAGCCCGAATTTTGCAAACTCCTCATGAAAGAGATCTTTACGCCAGACACAACCATCGTTGGTTTCAACAGCGTTAGGTTTGACGACGAGTTCATACGGCACATGCTGTGGCGTAACTTCTATGATCCTTATGAGTGGTCGTGGTCAGAAGGACGCTCACGTTGGGATATGCTCGACGTAGTCCGTATGACGAGGGCGCTACGACCGGATGGCATGCAGTGGCCAGTTAACGAAGAAGGCAAAGCGGTAAACAAACTCGAGACTATCGCCAAAGCCAACGAGTTGCTTCACACCAAAGCTCACGATGCACTCAGTGACGTCGAGGCGCTCATCGGAGTTGCGCAGATGATCAAGTCGAACCAGCCAAAGTTGTTTGACTACCTCTATGAGTTACGGGACAAAAAGAAGGTTGCCAAGCTCGTGAACCTCGAAGAGCCACAGCCGTTTGTATACACCTCGGGCAGATACGGCTCAACATACGATTTTACTTCAGTTGCTTTTCCTATTGCTCCTGGCGTGAAACCAGGCTCAGTGCTTGTCTATGACCTTCGCTACGACCCTACACCTTTTTTGGGCGCTAGTCCGACGGCACTGGCGAGCGTTTTGTTTGCCGACAAGGCAACGCGTGAGAGCGAGAGCTATCAGCGGCTTCCAGTCAAAGAGCTAAGCTATAACAAATGCCCAGCCGTGGCGCCACTTGGTGTGTTGGATGACGCAGCTAAACAACGACTATCACTCGACTTTGAAAATGTGCAAAAGCATATTGCCGTACTCGACCAAAACCCTACCTTTGGGGCGGCCGTAAAACAAGCATTTGAGATGCGAGAGCCATACGCCCCAAGTGCAGATGTTGAGGGTCAACTCTACGATGGCTTCGTTGCCGACAAAGACAAACCACGCATGGCGGCCGTGCGAGCCGCAGACGCCCAGGCACTTGCAGACTTTCACCCTGTGTTTATCGATGACCGTTTGGTTGAGCTTTTGTTTCGCTATAAGGCAAGGTCGTTTCCAACTAGCCTGAGCGAGGCTGAAAGTGAAGCGTGGGAAACATTCCGTGGAGAAAAACTGGGCGCCCAGCTTCCTGGTTATCTAGAACGACTACAAAAAGCTGTCGCCTACGGTGGCGACAGGTACTTGCTTGAAGAATTACAGCTTTGGGCTGAAAGCGTTATGCCTAGTAACGACTAGACGGCGCTGCGGTAACGACGCCGAGTAGTCTCGAGTTTTTGGGCTTTTCGGGCAGTCTTTTTAACGGTTTTGGTGACACGTTTGCGCGCGAGTTTGCGGGCAACTTTTTCGGTGTGGGCGTTGGTGCGTATAAAGAGCGGTTGGCGGCTAATACAGCGAAGTAGTAAAAAGAAGCCAAGCGGGTAGGTGATAAGCATGAGCCAAGCAGGGATGTTCCAGTTGACGCCAGGTACAATACCCATGACAAGTAGCGCGAAGATGGCGGTCAACAGGTCCGTTGTCATGCAGATGACGACAAAGGCTGCGATGATGGTCCAAACGAGAATGCGCTTATTCATATATCAATCATACCACATAAATGATAAAAAAGCAACTATAAAAATGTTTTGAAGAAGAAATACACGAGTAACCAGAACCCGGCCAGGAAGATGACTAGATAGCCGCCGCGCCGTATGGGGTCTTCGCGTATATATCGGCCGACTTCTTCGAATGATTTTAGAATCTTGTCACGAAGCCGTTCCGCCCAAGCAAATTCACTGGCAAGTACAGCGATACCAAGTAGAAACGGTACCATACCACCCGGTCCTGGTAGCCAGCCGATGAGACCGGAGATAAGTATGAGCAGCATCCCTATCACAAACACGAGTGGACGGCGTGCCTTGCGCGGTAATTTGTACCAGTGTTGCTTAAAGCGCTGCATGTACTCTTAAGTATACCTATAGGGCCGTGACATAGCGAGCAAAAAAGAGTAAACTGGACAGGTTATGTCAGAGGTAATACGTGTTACAGGTGCGCGCGAGCACAACCTAAAGAACATCGACGTGGAGATTCCACGCGACAAACTCGTGGTTATCACGGGCTTAAGTGGCTCAGGTAAGTCTTCGCTTGCCTTTGATACGATCTATGCGGAAGGTCAGCGTCGCTACGTTGAGAGCCTGAGTAGCTATGCAAGGCAGTTTTTGGGGCTTATGGAAAAGCCAGACGTCGATCAGATTGATGGACTCAGCCCAGCTATCAGTATCGACCAGAAATCAACAAGTCGAAACCCACGCTCCACGGTCGCAACTGTAACGGAAATTTATGACTACCTACGACTCCTCTACGCTCGTATAGGCGTACCGCACTGTCCTGTAGACGGGACACCCGTGACACGTCGAACTCATGAAGTGATCGTCGACGAGATACTCAAACTCGGTGACAAGAAACGGCTCATCCTTCTTGCACCGATTGTTTCGCAGAAAAAAGGTGAATTTGCTCACGTACCGGAACAGTATACTCGAGCAGGATTTGCTCGAGTCCGTGTCGACGGCATTGTCTATGCCCTCGATGAATTCCCAGAACTAGACAAAAAGTATAAACACAGCATAGAAATTGTAGTTGACCGCGTGGTCAACGACGAAGAAAGCCGTGGGCGCGTAGCTCAGTCGGTTGAGCAAGCGCTTGAAATCGCTGGCGGCACGGTTATGGTCATGGAGGCTGACAGTGACGACGTGCATCTGTACTCACAGCGCTATGCGTGTGCTGAACACCCCGACATCGTTATTCCCGAACTTGAACCAAGACTATTTAGCTTTAACAGCCCTTTCGGAGCTTGCCCGGTTTGTACGGGCCTAGGTAACCGTCTCGAAGTCGACCCAGAACTTGTCTTCAACCCGAATCTTACAATCGCTGAAGGCGCGATCCGTCCTTACAACCGAGTTAATTCCGACGCCTGGTACATGAAGAAGTTGGCCGCCGTAGGCGAAGCACATGGTTTTTCGACTCATGTCAAAGTCGGCGAACTGCCAGACGAAGCGCTGCAAAAGATACTCTATGGGACAGCAAATCAAAAATACGAAGTCCAACTTGGTACTGGTCGTTTCTTTGACACTACCTATGAAGGGGTGATTCCAATCTTGGAACGCCGACACAAAGAAACCGACAGTGAGTTCATGCGTCGCGACATCGAACGCTTCATGCGCGAACGCCCTTGTCATGCCTGCAAAGGTAAGCGACTCAAACCTGAAGTGTTGGCGGTGACCGTCCACGGGCTCAACATCATGGATGTGTGTGACCTCAGCGTTGAAGACAGCTTGAAGCTCTTTCGCGACACACTAAAACTTGGTGAACGCGAACTGACTATCGCCAAACAAATCTTCAAAGAGATTCTGGCTCGACTTGGTTTTATGAATGACGTCGGTCTTAGCTACCTTGAGCTCGCACGAGCTGCAAACACGCTTTCGGGTGGTGAAGCACAGCGTATTCGCCTTGCGACGCAAATTGGCTCTGGGCTACAAGGAGTTCTTTATGTACTTGATGAACCATCGATCGGGCTGCACCAACGTGACAATGATCGTCTTATAAAAACCCTCAAACACCTACGCGACCTCGGTAACACCGTTCTGGTTGTCGAGCACGACGAAGACACCATCCGTTCCGCCGACTACTTACTCGACATTGGCCCAGGCGCTGGCGTTCATGGCGGCGAGGTCTGTGCAGCAGGTACTCCTGCTGAAGTTGCCAAAAATGAAAACAGTATCACCGGCCGTTACTTGAGCGGGCTCGAAAAGATTGAGGCACCGAAAAAACGTCGCAGTGGCAATGGTCGTGTGATTACGATCAAAAACGCTCGAGAACACAACTTGAAAAATGTAACTGTGGACATTCCGCTGGGTCTTCTCACCGTAGTTAGTGGTGTGAGTGGTTCTGGCAAAAGTACCCTCATAAACGACATCCTCGCTAAAGAGCTCGCGGCGCGGCTTCATCGTTCACAAGAAGTTGCCGGAAGTCACGACGACATCGAAGGCATCGAACTACTCGACAAGGTGATCGTCATCGATCAGTCAGCAATTGGTCGAACTCCACGCTCTAACCCAGCGACCTACACGGGTGTTTTTACCCCGATTCGTGAGTTATTCGCCAGTACACCGGAAGCAGAGATTCGTGGCTACAAAGCTGGACGCTTTAGCTTTAACGTCAAAGGTGGTCGCTGTGAGAACTGTCAGGGCGACGGTGTCATAAAGATCGAGATGCACTTCCTGCCAGACGTCTACGTTCAATGTGAGGTCTGTAAAGGAAAACGCTACAACCGCGAAGCGCTCGAGATTACGTACAAAGGCAAGACCATATCTGACGTACTTGAGATGACGGTCGAGCAAGCTGCTGAATTTTTCGAAAACCTTCCTGCCATCAAGCGTAAGATGGACACTCTCGTAGAAGTAGGCCTAGGCTACATACGTCTTGGTCAACCTGCTACAACATTTAGCGGTGGTGAAGCGCAGCGCATCAAGCTGGCAACCGAACTTTCGCGTCGCGCAACTGGAAAGACACTCTACATTCTTGACGAACCAACGACCGGCCTACATAGTGCCGATGTAAAAAAACTTCTACATGTGTTGCAGGCCCTAGTAGCGACCGGAAACAGTATGGTCATCATCGAACACAACCTAGACGTTATAAAGTCGGCCGACCACATCATCGACATGGGCCCTGAAGGCGGTGCGGCTGGCGGTCAGGTAGTTGCAGAAGGCTCACCAGAGCAAATCATGAAGAACTCTCAGAGCTACACCGGAAAGTATCTCAAGACGACGCTTTAGTACGCTTATGCTTGCGTTTCGATACTGAGCCGACAATACTTGTAGCAAATATGTCCAGACCAAGTATTGAACAGATGTTTGCGTGGGCGAACAGTCCACCCGAGTGGCAGTATGCTGGATTTGCGTCATCACAAGAAGATTTTGATGAACTTCGTGACTTTTCAGTCGAGATGAGACGGGCATTTTTACACGAGGCTGCAAAACGAGAGTTTGGCAGGAGAGCGCTAGGAGATACTCCTGCGATCGTTGAGGCGCCTAGTGAAGCAAAATTTGACTTTGGCTCACTTCCCTTGGTGCGAACGATTTCACTCAGGGATTGCGAGGTGCTCGCAGCTATATGTCAGTACAAAAGAATTATGAACGGTGAACGTCCAGGTTGGGACGGCGATGACGCAAAGAGTTATTGGAGGAGTGAGGCGGATGTGTATGCTCGTCTCAACGGTCACACCTATGAAAGTCCTAAGTTTTCTGACAGGATTTTCAAGCCCTGGAACCCTCACTATAAGGCGAGCGACGAAGAGCTGGACAAGATCGCCGAGGAGCATTTTGAACAACTACTAGAAAGAGCAAACCGTGTGACAAAACAAGGCTATACGCTGCGATTTCTTACGGACGGGGTACTGAGGCTTGAAGATGCGTGCCTCGATGTTCACAGTCTCGAGTTGATGGTGAAAAGCCAACGACGGCGTGGAGAGGACGGACGCTATTTTCAAGACAGGGATATCAAGTTTTGGTCAGAAATACTAGCCGCTAAACATGAGTTTGATAAAAAAGGTCCATACAAAGAAAAGGCAACCTATGCGGATGTAGTAGATGAACTAGCCCCGGGAGTCTACTCGGCACCGTATATTGACCCTGCGCTTGTTGCTTCGAAGCAGTTTATAAGTATCGATGACTGGCGAAGGGCAGTCTTGTCGGTTGATAATGGCGAGGACTTGGGAAGACTCGTCAAAGGCTTTAACGTAGCCATTGCGGTCGTTGCAAAAGAAGACAGGTTTTATACTCGACCTTATACATCTCAAAGTGATGTGTTCAACTCGCATGGAGCAGTGTTTTTCGACCGCAGTTTACTCTCTAAGGCGATAGATTTCCTTGAGTACAGCAAGTCTGGAAAATTTATCGTCCCGATGCTCGAATACTTACTACACGAAAACGACGGTCGTGACGGTGCCGATCTTGATGAGAATGAGCTTCAGGTTGTTTTTGGCGAACGTGCAATCTCTGCGGACGCCGCAGACATAGCGCGTCGAATTTTCTCAGCAGCTAGCGACGACTAAAGATAACTTTGATCTGACGTTTTGTGGCTTCCCAGAGCCGGGTGCGGTTTTCTGGTTCTTTGAGCGCGTGATAAATCATAGGACTTATAGAGAGCGCGATGATAGCGAGTGCTGCGACTTCGACGTTAACTCCCATTTTCTGTAGAGCATCGCCCGCGTAGAAGCCGAGGTAGGTAAACCCGAACGTCCATACAAATGTGCCGAGTAAGTTAAATGGTATGAAGAGTCGGTAGGGCATTTTGCTCACACCGGCAACAATTGGTGCGAAGGTTCGGACGATTGGCACGAAGACGGCCAGGACTATGGTAAGTGCGCCGTACTTTTTGTAAAAGTTTTCTGCGGCCAGGAGTCGTTCTTTTTTGAAGAGTCGAGTGTTTTCGCGCTCGAAAAGTCGACGGCCTACTTTTCGGCCAAAAATGTAGCCTGTGCTTTCGCCCAAAACCGCTGCTATCCAAAGCAAAAGAGCAAACGTATGAATGTTGATGTCGAAGTAACCTTGTTGTACCAGGAAGCCCGAGGTGAACAGCAGGCTATCGCCAGGAAAGAAAAAGCCGATGAGAAGACCCGACTCAGCGTAAATGACCGCTAGCACTGCAAACGGTCCAAACTGTGTGATGAAGTGAAGCAGTGCTTCCATTGGCATCATTATACCATGGCGTCCATCTGTAATTTGTGCTATAATTGCCTAGTTATCAACGTTTCCGAAAAAGTATCCGAAAGGGGAGAGAGATGGGAGACAAAGTCACACTCAAATTAGCCGTGCGCGAAGTCCACGGTAAAAAAGTCGCACAACTGCGCAAAGAGAGCCTAGTACCAGGTGTTGTATATGGTCCAGGTATGGAGCCTGTTTCAGTACAGGTTGACTACAATACGGTCGCAAAAGCCTACAAAGCGGCTGGTACTCACACGCCTATTCACATCGACATCGATGGTAAAAAGCGCATTGCTATGATCAAAGAAGCAGAGGTTGACCCAACCAAGAACCTGCTTCGCCATGTGTCGTTTCACGCCGTAAAAGCAAGCGACCCAGTTGTTGCTGAAGTTCCAGTTCGCTTGATTGGCGAAGGTGAATCAGAGGCTGAAAAGGCTGGCTTGATCGTGTTGCAGAACCTCGACAAGATCGAAGTGAAGGCACTGCCAATGATCCTTCCTGATGCCGTCGAGATTTCTATTGCTCACCTAAAAGAAGCCGGTGAAAAAGTTACACTAGCCGACGCAACACTTCCAGAAGGTGTTGAGTTCGTCGAGCACGATACTGGCCGTCATGAAGACGCCGACGAAGACGAAGAAAAGCAGACAGTTGCCGATACTATGGTTGCAAGTGTCTGGGAACCCGCTGCACTCCAAGCTCAGAATGAATCTGCTGCTGGTGATGCAACTGATGAGACTGAAGTAGCTGCTGAAAACGGTGAAGCCGCTCCAGCCGAAGAAGAGAAAAAAGAAGACTAGTTAGTTTGTCGCTTAGCACTATGGAGCGGCAGTACTGTCGCTCCATTTTGTATAAATATTTCGGGAGGATACGTTGTTATGAATATAAGTGATTTGCAAGTTAAGGTTCGTGATGATTGGAATCAGAACAGTAAACTAAAGCCTACGTCCGAGCAGAAGCTTTTGTTTGTCATAGAAGAGCTTGGTGAAGTAGCAGAAGCGATTCGAAAACAAACAAAGAGTGTCGACTATAAAACGGATGATGGCAAAATGGGATCTGAGTTTGCTGATCTGTTGATTTCTATAGTGACGTTGGCGAACGAGTATGAAATTGACCTGGAGACTGAGCTGGAGGGTTTTTGGCAAAAACTTTCCGCTCGACGCAGTGCTCATTAGAAACTACTCACATATAAAAATACCCGCCACTTGGCGGGTATTTTTTGTACAGCGGTTATTCCTCTATAAATCCACCACTTTGGTGGGACCAGAGTTTAGCATAGATACCGCCTTTGTCGAGAAGTTCGGTGTGTGTTCCATCTTCGACTATTTTGCCACCCTCCATGACAATGATACGATCGAGTTTTGCGATAGTGCTTAGACGGTGCGCGATGACTATACTGGTGCGACCTTTCATGAGGTTGCCGAGGCTTTTTTGGATCAGTTTTTCGCTCTCACTGTCGAGTGCGCTAGTAGCTTCGTCGAGTACGAGCATGGGCGCGTCCTTCAGGATTGCGCGAGCGATGGCGATTCTTTGCCTTTGGCCGCCGCTTAGCTTTACTCCGCGTTCACCAACGAGTGTGTCGAGTCCATGGGGAAGCTTTTCTATAAACTCCCACGCGTGTGCGAGTCGTGCAGCTTTGATTACCTCTTGTTTGCTGGCCTTAGGGTTGCCGTAGCGTATGTTGTCGGCAAGGGTTCGGTGAAACAACATAGGTTCTTGTGGGACAAACGAGATCAGCTCACGAAGGCTTCGTTGGGTTACGTCGCGAATGTCTTTGTCGCCGATCCGGATGGCCCCTCCGGTGACGTCGGCAAAACGCAGCAGGAGGTGGGTGAGGGTAGTTTTTCCAGCTCCGCTATGACCGACCAGGCCGACCTTTTGGCCAACAGGAATCGTCAGGTTCAAACCATTAATCACCGCTTCGTTACTGTCGCTGTAGGCGTACGAAGTATTTTCAAACACTATAGGTGCACTATGGGTTAACTTCGCGGCTGAATTGCTGTCGATAACGCGTTTTTCTTCTATAAGCATCGCCGTCATAGGTGTTGCCTCGAGCAGATTCTCTTCGTAACCATTGAGCAGCTCGCCGATCGTAAAGAGCTGAGACCCGATGAACTGCATGTAGCTGAGCACAAATATCATGGTTGCGATGTCGACTTGACCTAACTGGATAAGCCAGAGACAAAGCCCTATGGTGACAATTTGTGTGAGCGTCATAACACCAACGCGCACTGAGCCTTCGGTCATAACAAAACCGATGTCTTTGCGATAGGCATAGTCAAAGCGATCGCTAAGGTCCGACAGCTCTCGCTCTTCACGGACCTCACCTGCAAATGTTTTAACTATAAGGTTGTTGGTCAGTGCATCGGCTACATGCCCATGTATGTCGCTGCGGAGTTCCCGACGGGCTGCACGCCACTCGGCTCGGCGGTTGAGGCTCCATTTAACTTGGCCGATGAGTATGAGCACGACAGCGATGAGCAGCAGTGCCACCCAAAGTGACTTCGAGGCGATGAACCCTATACCGACGATAAGTGTAAGGACGAATCCAAGCGTACGTATGATCAACAAATCTTGGAGTCCGGTTTCACTTCGTACAAAGTCAATATACTTGCTTGTCATGGCACCGATCTTCGCATTTGCAAAGAAGCTCATGTCCTTGTGGATGAGTGTGTGAAATGTCGATTTACGCATTTCACTTATGATGCGCGATTCGTGGCGCATTATGGCATTGAAACCTACGAAGTTCGCTACGACTCCAGCAGCCCCTGTACCGATGGCGAGCCAAAAGTACCCGGTCGCCTCACTTATTTTATTGGTTGCGAGCAACCCCACTACTTGGCTGAATGCGTAGGGAAGGACCGATCCTATAAGTACGCTGGCCAGCGGGATTGCGATGAGCATCGTAACGAAGCTCTCTTTATGTTTTTGTACTTGCTGCCAATATAGGCGAATGGTTTCTCTGTTTAAATCCAAAGAAGCCTCCTCTCATGTGATTTGTTAGATGTGTTTATGTCGTTAGTGGTTCGGCACGTCCGAACGTGTACGAGTAGAGGAACCACGTAGGTTCATAGTTGTTTTATTGTATCAGGCATGATCTGGGGTCACAAGTGTTTTCTGAGGAGGGGTGATAAATGTACAGCCAAGGGACGCGAAGGCGGCAAGTATGAACATGAGGATAAAGCCCGTCTGACCAAATGTAGATACGAGGAGAAATAAGGTCATGAAAGTAGCTGCATACGCAGCATCGCAAGCGATTTCCATCGAGAGTATATACTTT
>CAYMMO010000004.1:0-5734 GCA_964391615.1 uncultured Candidatus Saccharibacteria bacterium | reverse complement strand
AGAGTAGTAGGCGCTTGTCCATGGATTTTGTTGATAGCGCAGTGACAATAGCCAGACAACATTTATAAACGAGACGGTGGCAAGTGTTGCAGGAATGAGGCGCAGAAGATGCGACACAAAGGTTGCGACCGATCCTTCGCGCAAGACTTTTGCAGTGCCCTCAGAGTCGTTTCGGTTGCCGACAAAGAGCAAGAAAAATGCTGCAACAATTGCCGCGGCAGAAGTGACTATGCCGATACTTGTAGCGCTTGCGAGCGTTACAGCAAGATAAATAGGCCAGATCATTACACCAATCGAGGTGTGAACGTTATAGAAAAAGTTTGCGAGTATATCGCGTTTTGGAGCGTGCTGCAGGTTATATACCAGATCTTTTTCACGCTGATGCCCGCCAGCTTCCATGTCGATTTTTCTCAACCATAGCGAACTTAGCAAAATGAGTGCGATCGCAAACATGAGAGGCCATGCAGAGCCAAGCGCGAGACTGAGCCCAGCGGAAAGTGCCGGAGCTACGCTTCCAGTAAAGATGCTTACAGCCTCCATCCTCGCGATGTCACGACCTTTCGAAGTCTCACTTATTGCTCGCGATATAAACAGGTGCTGAGCATTCCACTGAAAGGCGTTTGTGAGTGCAAGCGCTGCCGCCATTGGCCACATATATATCGTGTCACCTGTAGCGACAATGACTGAAAGTAGAGACAAGTAGCCAACATATGACAGCCGGCTGAAAACGAGGCTGACTTTCGCGCCTCGAGCATTCGTGAGCCTCATGACAGGGTAATTTACAAAGAGCTTTACTGCCGCGTAGACTCCATAAAACAAACAAACCTCAAGAAGTGTCGCCCCCTTTTGTAGAAGCAGTAGTGGGACGAATACTTCTACCAACGCACCACCAAGATGCCTGAGTGTGTCAGAAACAGTTATGTTTACCAGGTCTTTATGTAGAAAACGAGACATGCTCTCATCAGTATACTAGTGTTAAAATAGATCTATATGCAAAAGATTCTGCTTTATTACAAATTTACGCCACTTTCTGACCCGGAAGCTATGAAGCTATGGCAGAAGACACTTTGCGATGGATTGAATTTGCGTGGGCGCATACTCGTCAGCCGTCATGGGCTCAATGGGACCGTCGGCGGTGAGCTTGAAGACCTAAAGGCATACGTAAAAGCGACCAAAACGTATTCTGGGTTTAAAGACATTGTCTGGAAGTGGTCTGAGGGATCACGAGAAGATTTCCCACGCATGAGCGTAAGAGCTCGTCGCGAACTTGTTGGGTTTAAAAACAGTGACGACGAGTTCGACGTAAATGGCTACGGTGTGATCGGTGGCGGTACACACCTCAAACCTGAGCAGGTGAACGAGATGGTTGAAAAGTACGGTGACGACGTCGTCTTTTTTGACGGTCGTAATGCCCACGAAGCCAAAATTGGTAAGTTCCGTGGTGCGGTCGTGCCAAACACCAACACTAGTCGTGACTTTATAGCCGAGCTTGAGAGTGACAAGTATGACGACATAAAAGACAAGAAAGTTATCAGCTATTGTACTGGCGGTATTCGCTGTGAAGTTATAAGTGCCATGATGAAAAAACGTGGCTTCAAAGAGGTCTACCAGATCGACGGTGGCATTGTGAAATATGGAGAAAAGTTCGGTGACGATGGGCTATGGGAAGGCAGCCTGCGAGTGTTTGATAACCGTATGACCGTGAACTTTTCTGACCACACAAAAGTCATCGGTGAGTGTACGCACTGTGGGGGCAAAACAAGCAACTTTGAAAACTGCGCCTATGATCAATGCAATGACCTTGTGCTCATATGTGAAGACTGCAAACAAAACCCAGATCTACTTTTTCATACTGATGCTTGTCGGCAGTCTGCTAGAAAAGTCCTCGCGTAAAATCCTGAAGACACCAGGTATTCGGGGTGTATACTGAGTACTATCACTTTACGCAGGGATGAGGAGGGGCTATGGCGACATCTGAAAACAAGACAAAACCTACCCAAGTATCACCCGAGGAATTCTTGGCGACTCTTGATGAAGCACGGGCGAGCGATGGATTGGAACTGATGCGCATCATGCATGAAGTTACGGGTGAGCCCGCGACCATGTGGGGGCCGAGCATCATAGGTTTCGGCAGCTATCACTACAAATACGAGTCAGGCCGCGAAGGAGACTCACTCAAAGTCGGTTTTTCACCACGAAAAGCCGCGATTGTTTTATATGGACTAGTTTTTTATGACGAAAATGAACCAGACAACAAATTACTCGACAAGCTTGGTCCTGTTAAAAGAGGCAAAGGCTGCGTGTACCTGAAGCGACTTTCTGACGTGGACGAACAAGTGCTCCGGACGATGATTGCCAATGCATATAACAAAGACAAGGGATGACGCATGACAGTTGACGACTATATACAAGGGTTTGAGGGTGAAACTCGGAAACGACTAGAGCAAATGAGGGCTATGGTTCGAGCGGAGGCTCCGACTGCGGTCGAGGCATTTAGTTATGGACTGGTTGGCTACAAGATGAACGGGAAGCCCTTGGTTTATTTCGGAGGATTTCCAAAACACACTGGTTTTTATGCCACACCAAATGGTCACGAGCAGTTTAAGAAGCAGTTTACACCGTATAAGCAAGGCAAAGGCTCGGTACAATTCCCGCTCGACCAGCCATTACCACTTTCACTCATCAAAGATGTTATTCATTACCGCTTAGAACAATGTAACGAAGGAAAGAGGTAGGGAGATGGATATCAATCTTTGGGCAGTTCTGGCGGCGACCGCTGCCATGTTCGCAGTCGGTGCGTTTTGGTACATGGTGCCGTTTGGGAAAATCTGGGGCAAGATTCAC
Source organism: uncultured Candidatus Saccharibacteria bacterium (assembly GCA_964391615.1). Taxonomy (GTDB): domain Bacteria; phylum Patescibacteriota; class Saccharimonadia; order Saccharimonadales; family Saccharimonadaceae; genus CAYLGT01. The sequence continues at coordinate 2,890 of CAYMMO010000004.1, read as the reverse complement.
GATTTTGACAAACTGAGCAAAAAGGAACAAGAAGCCATGCAGGCCAAGATGGCTCCATGGTACGGTGTGCAGCTAGTGGTGACACTTGTCTCGGCCTATGTTTTGGCGATGTTGATCGGCCTCATGCCAGAGCAGTCACCATACTACGTCGGTTTCCTAGTCTGGCTCGGGTTCGTAGTCCCTACTGAAGCTTCTGCGATGATCTTTGGTGGTAGCAAGCCTGAGTATGTGTGGCATAAGATCTTCATATCGATCGCTGAGTCGCTAGTTCATGTCATGGTGGCCGTCTGGGTACTCGGATTATTTTAATCAAACGCACTGAGAAGCTGTAAAACATGTGGCAGGATCGTACGCTTAGATATCGAGTAGTATACTGAGGGTATAACAAAGAGGAGGCGCTATGGCTAAGGGTGACAAAGCATACATGAAAAGTGGAGGCTCTGGAGCGGTGTATGGACTGGGCTTTATCGGCGCGGTTGTCTACTATCTCTCTACGGCATCAGGATTCTGGGTTGGTGTCCTTGGTATCCTCAAGGCTATCGTTTGGCCGGCATTTCTTGTGTTTGAAGCTATGAAATCTCTCGGTATGTAAGTTTTGAGCGACAACAAAAACACCCCACGCGAAGTGGGGTGTTTTGATTGTGTCTGAAGGTTCCCCTAAAGACTGGGAAGAGCGGTCAGACTCATTTAGCCAAGAAGGTTACGGCGGGCACGTGCGACGTAGGTGACACCTGCGGCGAGTGCGCTAAGGCCGAACATACTTGCGATAGTACCGGTTGGACCGGTAGACGCGATAGCAGCTGGTGCTTCGACAACTACGTTACAAGTGTTGAGGTCTTTGCTGTGCTTGCTAGCATCGAACTCGTTTTCCTTGATGGTAACGATTTCTTTGGTTGCAGTAACACAAACTTTGATCTCACCTGGTTGTGCAGGTGCACACTTGTTGAGGTCACGAGTGTGCTTGCTAGCGTCAAACTGATCTTCCTTGATGGTGATGATAGTTTTGCTTGCAAGGTCACAAACCTTGATGTCTTTAGGCTGAACGGTTTCACACTCAACCTTTGCCTGGAAGTTGACGAACTCAGCTGTTGATCCAGCAAGTCCACCTTTGTTAACTCCACTCGTTGTGATGCCGTCGGCAAGACTCTTTATGAGGCTTCCGTTCTCGGCGTAGTTCTTCGTAGAACCTGCAACGTAGGCAAGGCTGCCTTTGTCGAGGTTTACGCTAACGCTACCAGATGTGCTGGTTGTTTGACCAGCGGCATTTGTTGCAGAAACAGTCGTTGCTCCGGCAAGAGTGGTTTTAACCATGACATCTGAAAGCATGCCGTATTCACCGTTTGCAATCATGATACTGTACTGGACCGTGTCGCCACAGGTGGCAGAAGCGGTTTTAGCGTAGGCAGTACCCTTGGTAACGTTCTTTACTTTGTAGAAGTTGTCGCTGTTTTGCAGCTGACCTGGGCTGTCGGCACCAACAGTGGTGCTGAAAGCGATTACTGGTGCAACAGCTAAAGCTGCTGCGAGTACGAATTTCTTCATAATCTCTCCTTGTTAGTTGCTTAGTGGGTGCAAACGAGATAGTCGCTACGATTTCTAAGGGGTTGTGCGCGGGGCGCACGAGCGAAGACCTGGATGGCCCTCTGCTCGTGCGCCCGCGACATCGAACTACTGCGGGATGATCAGGGGATGGCGGGCCATTCCTTGATCGTGAACGGATCACTGGTCTTCTGGACTGACTTCCCGCTCACCGAGTCGGTGGCCGTCACCGTGATGGTGTCGGTGCCGGACTCGGAGGGAGCGGTGTAGGTCGAGCAGACCTGGACACCGTCCTGGGCGGGCTTGGTCGTGGTCGCGAACGAACCACGGTTGGCCTCCCAGAAGACGCTGCCGGAGTGACCCGACGGGAAGTCGACGGTCACGCAGTGATCCATGGTGGTGGGCTGTTCCGGCAACGACTTGTAGAGGTCGTTGAACTGCCGGAACTGCATGAACAGCGGCGCCGGGTAGGCGCACTCGATGACGTTCACCGTGGTGGTGGCCGTCTTGTTGATCGGCGCACCGAGGGCGAAGCCCACGGTGTAGGTGCCGATTCCTACGTTGTTGAAGGTCCAGGACGGCGTGCCGTTGGCGGCCACCGTGCCGAGGTCCTTCGAACGCGAGCCGAGCGTGAACGCACCGGGAGCGGCGACGTCGTTGGGGTTGAGCCCGGCGATGTCGACACCCGTGGCGCCACCCGGTGCCACGCACGCCTGGGCCGAAGCCGAGACGGACGGAGCGGTGTAGACGGGCGGAGCACAGTCGATGATCGACGCGGAGTCCGAGGCACTGAGCCCCGTCTCCTCGACGGTCACCTTGACCGTGTACATGCCCTTGGCGAGCCCTGTGAACGGCACCTGGACGGTGTCGCCCGCGGCAACGGTCTTCGTCACGTCAGGCTTGCTGGTCGGCCCACCCGAGAGGTGGAAGACCAGGGTCCGAGTGACGGAGTCGTTGTTGGTGCTGGCTGCCGTGAGCTCGCCCTGCGTACCGCCGGGGGCGGTGCAGACCTCGCTACCGATGTTGACGCTGGGCGCCTTGTCGGTGTCACCGGGAGGCCAGACGGGCGTGCACGTTGCCTTGGCGTCAGCCTCACTGGAGGCGTTCGTCTTGGCCTCGGCGTAGGCCTTGATGTTCAGGCCGAGCTCGAACTCACTGCGCACCTGGGCGGCGCGAGCGGTCATCTGGGCCTTGTTCCGGAACGTGAACTTGAGCCACGAGGCGGCCGTCGATGAGCCGGTCCCCTTGCCGTGGCCGCTGCCGCTACCTCCGCCCACGCACACGGCGCTGGCATCGGCAACGGAAGTGGAGAACGACGTCGAGGAGACGTGGACCCTCCCCGTGAGCTTCA
>CAYMMO010000003.1:19408-28445 GCA_964391615.1 uncultured Candidatus Saccharibacteria bacterium | reverse complement strand
GGTTGTGACTTGCCTGGAACCACCTATATTGGCAATATTCTGCCGGCTGCAGTCGTCGCAAATGGCTACCTCTACGTCATAGGCGGCTGTACTAGTACCGCCTGTGGGTCAACCAGTGCAAACGTCGCCTACACCTCCATCTCCTCGACAGGTAAAATGACCGCTCCCACCTGCAGTGCTCCTAATAACCTACGCGGCAACATCTGGTGTGTCGATACCACCAACACCGTTGCAGGTGGTATCGCAGCATCAAGCCCGGTGGTGTTTGGTGGCCGTCTGTACCTTGTTGGCGGACTGACTGGTGGAGGCAACAAAGACGCGGTCCTTCGAACAGACCTTAACTCAGACGGTACTATAGGTGCATGGACATCCCAACAGATGTCAGGAGGGGGAAATCTAAATGTAAACAGCGTTTCATACGCCTTTGCCTTTGCTCGTGCCAACCCCTCAAGCGCCGGCAGTAACCCGGGCAACCTCTATATCCTCGGCGGCTGTACTGCGAGCTCAAATATGGGATGTACTACGTACAGCCAAAACGTATATAAATGCAACATCCAAACGACCGGAGCATTAACTGGATGCTCCACATCCGGCCAGCTTCCCATAGGCACCATCTCTGGCGCAACTGGCACAGGTCTAGGTATCATGAGCGGCGCAGTCTATGCAAACTATGTCTATCTCATCGGAGGAGTCGCTCCAAACCTCGTCGACATCCCTTCCGTGCGCTATGCAAAGATCGACAACAGCAACAACATTGTTACCGTTAGCAGCGGCTGGGTCGAAGATGATACCGACATGGTGGTTGGACGGCGACGCGCCTCTGCCTTTGGCTACAACGGCTATCTATATGTAACGGGGGGTTACGACCAAGGGCTCGGCGAGTTGGCTGACATTGAGTTCGTGAAGATAAATGTCAGCGATGGTAGTCTTGGCTCCACTGGAGACGGCTTTCACGTCTCTACGGTAGAGATCGACCACCGATGGGGCTTGACTGTGCCGGTGTCAAACTCCTACGCCTATGCAATCGGGGGGTGCACGGTTGGTAATAGTCCATCCTGTACAACTGCGACAAATACTATTGAAACCTTCCAGATATATAACAACGACAGTGGCGCTCCTGCTAGCTATGCTACATCGGCCAACACCTACGCAACCAACCCTAACCGTATTGGGGCAAGCGCCGCAGTACTTAACGGTAAACTATATGTTGCCGGTGGCTGTACGAGCGCCACAGACTGCACGACCGCTGTAAATACTGTCTCCTATACCACTATCGATAGCTATGGAGGGCTTAGCGCATGGTCTAACACAACCGGAACCTTCCCTTCTGGAGCACTCAGAACATGGGGGAAGCTCGTTGCAGCTGGCGGCACTCTCTACTACATAGGTGGCCAAGATAGCACAGCAACAAATGAGCAAAGCACTGTGTACTACGGCACACCGGCGGGTGGTGGCGACGTGGCGACATGGACATCAACGACAGCACTGCCTGCAGCAAGGACAAAATTTGGTGTCGCGGTCTGGAACAACCGCATCTACGTCGTAGGAGGACTTGATGGCAGTGCGGCTCCAACCAGCACTGTATACGTCAGCTCGCAACAAAACGCTGGAGGAGCCATATCTTCATGGTCAACCGCCAGCACAAGCTTCAACGTTGCACGTAGTGGCGCCTCTGCGGTTGCCTACGCAAACAACCTCTACGTGCTCGGAGGATATGATGGCTCAAACTACCTGAGCGACGTACAGTTCTCAAAAATCAGCACGTCGGATGGCACCGCCGGAAGCTGGACCTACACAAACAGCCTCCCAATAGCCCTGTCACAAAGCGATGCATTCGCTGTAAATGGCTATCTGTACGTCCTAGGAGGACGTAGTGCCGACACTGTCTGTAGCCCGCGAACTCTGGTGGCACCTATAAGCGCCAATACAACGATTGCTAGTGGCAACAACCCAACGGGTATCGGTGAATGGTATGAAACCAATCAACGCTATACCGGTTCGCGATATGGAGCGGCAGCGGCTTATTCAAATGGCAAAGCCTACGTTATAGGCGGAGGCTGCGGCTCGACTCTTACCTACGGCAGTCCTGTAGCTCAGCAAACAACACTTCTTACGCAACCTCAGGTGGCAAAATACTCAAGACGAATCGACACCGACACAAACGTCTTCCCGACGAAATGGCTGCTCAACGGTGTCGACAACTCAATCGGTGCTCGTTGGCAAACTAACTATCAGTCAATTTATGACTCATACTATGTCATCCACCATGCTACATTCGACCAAGGGACGAGCGGAAACGCCGTCACCGAAGCCACAACCGCGTATAACAACTGCTACGCTTCAGGTAGCGGTACAAACACATATAGTAGTAGTCAATACATCACGAGAGGGTTGTCTATGACAGTCTCCGCACCGGGTGGAACGAACGGCTCGGGAGGTTGTATTGATGACTTTAGCGACATCGGGGTACGGTATGACAGGTTCTATGTATACTTCCCAAGCAATCCTGGAACAAACACGACTCTACTCTCCTATACTGACGAGACTACTTCTGAGACTATTGCGACACTTCGTGTTACCACCACTGGGACTCTCCAGATACGCGACAAGACTACCGCTGAAGGTACGACGCTCGCCTTGGGATCTGGTGCCTGGCATAGGATCGAAGTATTCTTCGATCGGCCAAGCACAACTATGACGGTTCGCGTATACTCGGGAGCAAACCTTCACTCTTCTACTCCTTCAGCGAGTAATACGTATACAATAAACCTATCGACCGCAACGATATTTGATCGTGTCACTATCGGGATGGTCTCAGGTCTGACGACAGCATGGGATGTCTACATAGATGATCACAAAGCCTCGCTCAACAACTGGCCAGGTGCTGCCTTCCCTCAGTGGGGGCAAACCACCGCTTTTGGTGACGTCACACTCGGCACCCTCAATACCTTCACACCGAAGGACGCGAGCGGTACTAACACCTCTTATGCGCGCTGGTATGACATGTCGATGTCCATAGATGCCTCCCAAACCTTTGGGTATCCAGAGGACGTCACACGCGGTCCAACCATAGATGACCTTAGCCTGCTCTTCACTGCCGACCCAAGCAAACGCCTCATGCATGGTCGTACCTTCACCGGGGGCGAGCAGCAACCGCTTGATACGCCACAGTATAGCAACTAAGATGGGTAAAGCATGAGAGAACCAAATTCAAAGCGACCCATACCGCAACTCGGTCGTCGGAGAGAGTCAAAGAGGGCCTCAGACGAGTTTCTGGACATCCTGAAAGAAGCCGAGGCACCAAGCCTGAAAGATCGTGCGCTTAAGTTGTTGTTGCCAATACCGAAAGCTATCTACAATGCGTGGCAAAGGGCTCTTACGACGTACAGGCGCGAGTCTATGATCATCGGACTTGGCCTAATCGTGCTCATCGTAGTCCATGCCCAACAAGACACTTCACTTTCAAGTGGCACTGACCGTACACCTTCTTCTGGTTCGAGCACATCTGGGGCGAAGCTACAAAAAGGTACCCCTGACTTCAAAACCATCCTGCCGGAAGGGAAAACCGCCAAAGAGTTGGGCGATTGGACCCGAGTAAGCCCGCCAGATGGCAACGCCGTCTACGCCTATTCTGACACCCTCGAAGGCGTCCCTATAAACGTTAGTCAACAGCCCCTGCCCAAGGACTTCAAGACTGACACTGCCGAGCATGTCCAGTCACTTGCCACTGATTTTGGCGCCCAAAAGCACTTCACTCTTCATGGCTCAGACATCTACATCGGCACGTCCACGAAAGGACCTCAGTCAGTCATATTCACAAAAAACAAGCTACTCATACTTATCAAATCTACCGAAAAGATTAGTGACGACTCCTGGGCGAGCTACATAGAGAAGCTCAACTAGAGTCCTTAGATAGGCCGGACGTCAACCGCGGTCTTGAACTCACCCGATTTATCATCGAGTTCACAGCGCACCGAAACTGGACTCAAGGCTTTTTGCGCAGTCGTTGGTATTGTCCATGACCAGATAACGACTCCAAACTCATCGGCTTTTTTGTCGCCCAAACCTGAGTCCCTCGTGGTCGTAGGCACACCTGTATAGGACACTTCAACATGACAGATGGCTGTAGGTTTCGTGCGAATCGTGAGCGAGGCATTCTCTCCTGGCGCAACTGGAGAGCTAAGTGACTGTACTGCGACACCTACGGGTGCATTTGGATCAATGGCTGGCGCCTTCATAGCGGTGGTTTTGGTGGCCGAAGTTTTCTCAGCAGTATCCAAGTTCTTTGGCTGAGAGTCTACGTACCATGTATACAGAAGCCCAAGTCCGACAAGCAGCAGTAGCATGAGCAACGCGCTCAAAAGAACATTGCGTAGTGGCTTTAGCCACGAAGGCGCCTCTAAAGAGTGCGCCCTAGGGTACCCGTCTCGTACGCGCCTATGAATCTTTAGACTCATATACGCTTCCAGAACTAGTTCTGAGAGGACTTATACTTGTCGATCGACTTCGTAACAGTACCGTCTTTTTTCAGATTTTCGAAAAAGAGTACTTGATCACGACTGACAATCATAGCGTCTTCTGGCCCATGAACTTCGTTACCAAGCTTGATGAGCTCAACGTCAGAGGCTTTTGTAGTGTTGCTTTGCAAGTTGTCAGAGTTAGCAGCAGCAGTCTTAGTCTGTAGGTAAAAGACGTCTGAAAGTTTCAGGTACCCGTCACTCATAGTCTGCAATTTACCGAAGTAAACTTGTCCATTCGTAAAGAAGACTGCCTGGTATTTACTACTGTCGATAGGGCCTCCGCCGATACCAATTCCCTTGAGCATCGCGAACCAGCCAACCAAAAGAAGGGCGGCAACCACAACAATGGCAACAACCAGCTTAGATGGCCTAAACGAGAGTCCTCGCTTACCTTGCTTCCTCATAGCCAGTCGCTCCTGAATGGCGCGCTCGGTAGCCGTCATAGGCATTTCCGACGCATCACTGGACTGATTTACTCCTCGTTCCATACTGTTTTATCTTCCTCCGTACTCACTATGCAATTATGCTTGTTTATCATCATACCATAAGGGGTATACGCTCGCAATTGTCTGCCTAGAAGTATACACTAAAAGTACTAGCGGCTATGGCCGCCACGAACTCAAATTACATAAACAGGGGGAAACATGAAACGTGTCGTCGTCATAGGTGCAAACTTTGCTGGCTCAACAGCCGCACTAGAGATAAAACGTCGCATGAAACATAACGTAGAGGTGACAGTCATTGACCCCCATGAGAACTTCCTCTACTTTCCTTCTCTCATTTGGGTACCAATCGGCCGACGACACCTGGATCAGGTGATGGTGCCACGTCGACCGGTGTTCAAAAAACGAGGCGTCAACTTTATCCTCGACACCGCTCTATCTATCGATCCGAAGCGCCAGCAGGTCAAGACCGCCCACGAAACATTCGACTACGATGAGCTGGTCATCGCCACGGGGCCGAAGGTCAATCGAGACATCGCGCCCGGCCTCCACGAAAATGCCTACTATATTGGTTCAATTGACGGCGCTAGGGAGGCACGAGAACGCCTGAGTGAGTTCAAGCATAACCCTGGTCCCATAGTGATCGGTGCGACCCAAAAAGCGAGCTGCATGGGCGCTGCCTACGAATTCCTGTTCAACGTCGAGAAATGGCTCCGCGAACAAAAGATTCGAAAAAAAGCTGATCTCTATTGGATTACCCCCGAACCATTCCTCGGCCACTTTGGCATCGATGGCATGCCACTTGGTGAATTCTATCTAAAAAAGTTCATGAAGCAGTTCAATATCCACTACCGAACTGAGGTTGGTGTTGAAAAAGTCACGAAGGACTCGGTCGTTCTCTCGACAGGAGAAGCCATCCCTAGTCGCTTCACTATGCTCATGGTGCCTTTCACGGGAGTGGACTGCATAGCCAATTCACCCGAGCTTAACACTCCCGACAACCACTTCATTCCTACCAAGGCTAGTTATCAACACGAAAACTTTGACAATGTCTGGGGTGCTGGGCTAGCAGTCGATGTGAAGCCACCTTTCACTCCCGGGGCTATACCTTTCGGTTCGCCAAAAACTGGTTATCCAAGTGACGCTACGGGTAAAATCGTTGCTTCAAACGTCGTTAAGGCCCTCAAGGGAAGAACCGACTTCAAAGAGAAGCCTTGGGGTAAAATCCCAGGTGTTTGCGTGATGGACGCTGGGCACAAAGAGATCCTCCTGCTCAGTAACACGCTCTTTAAGCCACGAGTATTCGCCATCATGATTCCAAATATCTTCAACGATGTTACTAAAGTTATCTTAGAGAAATACTTCCTCTGGAAACTGCGTCACGGCTACTCGAATTTACCGTAGCCTTGGCGTAAATCCTACCTACGAGTAAGCGACCTCGCGAAGTACGTCGAGGTCAGGGATGAGTAGGTTTCGCGATCCTTCTAGTACATTTTTTGTACGCAGCTCAGAGATGGCGAGCGACACTGTCTCACGAGTAAGGTCAAGTATGTCGGCCAAATCTTGTTGGGTTAGTGGAACGACAAGCCTCCAGCCATCTGAAGACTTCTCGCCATACCGCTCCAGATAAAATATGAGCAAATGTGCGACACGTTTCATCGCCGAAGAAAGGCTTCGGTTTTCGAGGAGCCACAAATCGGAGGCGTACTGAGAAGAAACCATCGTAAACAAATCTTTATAAAATGCCTCGTTTTCTGCCAGCGCTGCGAGAAGCTGCTCTTCCTGCATCGCATAGATACTCACGTCGTTGATAGCCTCGATGTAGTATATTTCCTCACCATCGTAGGCTCGGCGACTCGACAGGGTATGAAGCATATGAGCAATGCCTATCATTTCACCGCTACCGCTTATACCGAGGACATTTATAGACCCGTCATTTTTGATCGCGAACCGTTTTACGAAGCCTTGCTTTATAAAATACACGCCATCGATATCGGCGCTTGTAGTAATTGTTTCTCCGCGCGCATACGAGCGAACGAGGAGATTTGGCAGCTTTTGCGCCAGTATGGGAGTGTCGGTATATCTATACACCCTTCCATTTAACCATCGCTTGCGCTAAAACGTGAACCTACCGTTCAGCTATCGAGTAGCTGAACAAGCTTGCGAACCGTATTACAATTGCGTATCGTCATCTGACGATACGCATCGGTCTTGATGAGTTTTATAGCCCCGCCCCTGGTAACGAACTGTCTTTGAATATTCCATATAAGCGCGCCGGGCACATGGCGAGCAGCTTCAAACTCGGGATGTATGGAGATTTTTTCCAGAATTGACGCGTCATCAACTTCTGGCCACAAAAACATTACATCGGTCCTTTGCTGCGTGTCGTTTTGCCACGCAGCGTCGATGGCATCGTTTACGGCCCTGAAACTTGTGGCATCAATCAGCAACACCTTGGCGCGTACGCCAAACTCACGTTCGACAGCATCCTCAACGACACTAGGCTCCAACTTTTGCCTACTCCCAAAGACGACGTTACCCGAGTTAATGTACGTCTTCACCTCTTCACACCCGAGAGTTTCAAACACATGTTTGAGTCGCGACATTTCAACACGCGATTTGCCACCAACATTTATCCCCCTCAGGAGTGCGACGTATTTCATACTAGTAGTATAACGAACTGCTATGAACTACTCAGCGCAAGCTCAAAAGCGCCACGATCAAAACCGAGGATTTTTTCCACCCTGCCATCTTCGAATTCTATAGTGCTAAAAGGGACACCCATTTGCCCGCTTAGCTGTACCATGGTCTGCGCAGCGTAAGGATTTTTGTCGACAAGATAGTCGGTGTAGCCAATCTTTTTGTCGTCTAGCCATCGCTTTAGCTGGTTGCAGTAGGGGCAAGTAGTAGTGCTATAAATCGTAATATTCATCATTGTATTCCTTTAGTTGGTAACGAGCTTGCCACCGATAGCCTCGACGTCCGGCAGTCCACCAAGGTCCGTCACGTTACTATAGCCAGCTTGCTCAAGTAGCTGCGTAGCCTGTCCAGAGCGATTGCCGCTGTGACAGTAGACGTACAGCTTTGTATCTTTTGGCGTGTCAGGAAGTTTGCCTTGCTGCATATCCTGCAATGACCAGTTCTTCGCGCCCTCGAAGTGTGAAGTGGCAAATTCATCTGGCGTACGCACATCATAAAGCTTTGCTCCTGCTGCAACATCTTGCGCTACAGAGGCGAATGTCAGCGCACTCGTCTTGTTTGTGTCTGCAGGCTTCAAATATATCGCAGCGCCTATGGCTAAGGCCACAAGCCCTATAACAACTACCCATACCTTACTCATTTTCACTCCTTTTTTTACATACATGACAGCGGCCCGAAAACGTAATTCCTCCGTCAACCGTGCACCCGTCTAATTGTTTTTCTAGCATTTCGACCAACTCGCGCGGCATCTGGATGTCTCGCAATCGTCCACATGCATCACACATGAAATGGTCGTGGGGTAAAAGATTACTGTCATAGCGCATTGCGCCAGTCAGATCTTTTGGCGCCATAGCCAGCTCAGCTCGCTGCGCCATTCGTGTCGTGGCACGATGAACTGTTGTTGCACTCAGCCCAGGAAACGATTCTCGAAGAGTATCGATGATTTCGGCATTTGTCGCATGCCCAAGCTGAGCAACTACAGACGCAATAGCATCGCAGTATTTCGACCGGCGTGGAATAACCGTTGACACATTCATAACCATATAGAGTATACTGGGTTTATATACTAATGTAAACGATTTACAATAAAATGATTCAACGTTTCTCCTCTTTTAAAGATTTTCTCTTAGACCACCGCCTCATGGTTGTCCTTCTCGTTATGGGGCTCGGATTTGCAGGCTTTATCGCTACACAAAAGCCTGCTTCTACGTACGACAAAGATAAACAGGCATTCATAGAGGTAGACTCTTCAAGCCCGATGAGCCGCGGCGACAAACAGGCCAAGGTATCTCTCATACAATACTCGGATTTTCTCTGCCCCTCTTGTTCGTACTTTAGTACTCAAATCATGCCAGAGGTCGATAGCGAGTATAT
>CAYMMO010000003.1:4905-19398 GCA_964391615.1 uncultured Candidatus Saccharibacteria bacterium | reverse complement strand
GACCAGGGAAAGATTAAGTTTGAATTTAGGCCAATGGCTTTTATCGCTGAAGGTTCGCGGATCGCCGGCATGGGCGCCTACTGCGCAATCGATCAACAAAAATTCTGGTCCTACCACGATGCTATTTATACTTACGTCGCCCAAAAGGTTCTCAGCGAAGGCGTCGATCCGAAATCAAGTACCATCCTCACTACGCCACTCGTCGAACAACTCGCACAAAGCGCTGGCTTGAGTGCCGAACAGTTCAACTCTTGCCTGGAGTCAGGTAAGCATGCAGCCGACATCACCAACGCAACCAAAAAGGCCAACCAAAATGGCGTGACCGGCACACCATTTATCATGGTGAATGGTCAGCACTACCAAGGTAATATGAGCAAAGAGTCTGTCATGGCTCTTATAAAAGCTAGTCTATGATGAACGCACGCCTACGCTTATTTCGCGTCAAGTTCATGCTCTCAGCAAAAACGCTTGGTTGGCTTCTGACTCAGTGGCGATATGCACTGCTAGCTCTGTGCATCGCACTCTTGTTCTTTGAATTCACCTACTGGATGTTCAACCTGTCGATCTTGCAGCTAATACTCACGAGCAGCAATCTTGGCCTACTTGAAAAGTTAGACGTGCTCATAAGCCCCGTGCGAGCGCTCAGTGAAGCTAACGGCTTGTCGACTGTCTCACTTATGCTCCTCGTCGCGCTTGTCCAGGGCGTCAGTCTTTCCGCACTCATATACACTATGCGTCACCAGCAAAAAATCGATGCTCGACTGCTCGGTGGTAGTTCTTTTGCTGGGCTGCTTTCGGTTATCGGCCTTGGCTGCCCATCGTGCGGAACCTCGCTGCTGACACCAATCATTGCGCTGTTTGTGTCGGCCGGCTCGGCCACCTCAGTTTCCGAGCAATTAACGCTCTATGCTCTTCCGCTTGCACTTGTAGTTGGAATCTTTGGGCTATACATACTTGGTCTGCGCGCTGCTACTGCACACGCCTATAGCATCCAATAAGACTAATTCCTGTGCTTAGTATGATGCGGCTCGTGTGCCGGTGAAATATCTTTGATCGTCACAGAGTTTGCGATTCGCTCAAGAGACTTCTTGCTTTCGCGTGGCGCATCGCCTAGATGGTACATGTACACCATGTCATCACGGATGATCATAAAGCGTGTCGCCATTCCGCCGACGCTCATAGCCACAATTGGCGCCTTGAGCTCTTCCTCTAGGTTGAGCATGTCGTCAAAGCTCTGGACCTGAACCTCTTCTTTACCACGCAAATCTGGTTGTTTGCTGGCTCGGATGATGATGCCATCGTGATAACGGTAGATCCTGTCCAGCTCGCGCTGATAGGTTGTCTTAAAGATCCTCTTTCGTAACCCATAAAATACCGAAGCAACCCCAATAACTCCGAGCGCGATCGCCCCGTACATCTCATACAAAGTAGCGCGATCAATGCCTGCTTGAGTGGCAACTGGCACCACTTGTTTGCTATCCTCTTTGTCATACTTTGTCGTGATGGCATATATTTGCGTACCAACCGGCGCGCTCATTGTCGAAGTACGTATATCATCGAATGGCTTACCCCCAACAACACCAGATACTCGAACAGAAAATGTGACCAGAACGTCACTGTCAACTGGAAGCACTAGGGCGGTTTTAAGGTCATCGAGCAATTTCTTATAGTCTGCGTACGGGACGTCAACACTCGGAGCAAGCGTTAGTTTGTCAACTGTCTCGGTACGGGTCACAGGCTTCACTAACTGAAACTGCTTTGTCCAGACATTCGCAGCATTTTCATCTCCTCCAAGTATGGAATATTTTGCACGAACCAGTGCTTTGACATCATATGTATACGTGAGCGCCTCCTCTGACGAAGCACTAAAGTCGTAACGAAACATCGTGTTTATTTTGTTCGTTAGGTCCATGACGTAGATGGTGTTAGTCGGGCCCGGACCCGTACCATAAAAGCTGCTCGGAAAATAAGTTACTTCATTTTTTACAGATTGAGTAACATGATAGTTGTAGGCAGAAGCCGCTGGCACAACTTCAGGTTTTGCCTGCATGACGGTGTATACCAGGTACCCGGAAACCCCAGCCAGAACTAGCCCGAGCAACACAAACCCGAGCGGACGTCGAACGTGTCGCCGGTAATCAATCGTTGCTAATGCCATCTATGCCCACCTTAGACTTTCTTTGATACTTCTTTTAGCCAGACTGTCGGATACCCGATGTACGGTACGGCCGAGCGGATGACTCCGACCACATGGGACTGATCGACAGGCGGATCTTGACTTCGGTTGTTGTCGCCCTTTGTCGTAAAGACGCGTCTACCGCTTCCGTCGTCCGCAGGCCGCATATCCACGACTCTATGCGTAATCATTTTGTTCCCTGCCTTGTATTGTATGATATCGCCTATCCGTATGTCCACGGATCCTTGCACCCTCTGCACAATCACGACAGAGCCTCTCGCAAAAACAGGAAGCATGCTGTCGCTCATGATAACGATTGGCTTATACGAAAAGGCACCCGTCATCAAAAGAACTAGCCCCACCATGAGAGTCGTAAACATGATGTCAAACGAGATGCTCGTAGGGTGACGACGACGCGGGCGACGCTCACCCGCCTCGTTACTCCGATTGCGATCTAGCGTGATATACACGGCAATGACGAGCAGTACCGCCGAGACACCAAGCATATACCAGTCATACTTCGGAATTATGGGGGGCAAGATGGTCGCAGCAACAACACCAAGCCTAAAAACGAGCTGGCTTGAAAGCCCGGCTGTAACAGCCAAGTATGTCAACAAAAGACTGGAGGCAATGGCTGGCACAAAGTCCGATGTCATAATTTTTATGAAATCTTCGAGGTTATCGATGCCGCTAAAGCCAGAAAGATTCACCTGCTGGAGCGCGAAAACCAGTGACACAACAACGCCAAACCAGACGACATTTCGCCTACCCGCAAGCAGCATGGTTCTGTGGCGAGTATACTCGAATGCTGCCGCTGTCAGCCCATACGTTACGATGTTGAGCGTAACACCAAGAAAGCTCGAGACAACGGCGTTATGCACATAAGTTGTCACAAGACCAGACAAGAGGTAAAACACAAACCATATCGCAAGCACTGACCCGACCATAATGCTCTTATCCCCTGTCCGTCTGAGCCGATCCGACCGTCCGCGCGCCAAGACATAGGTGACCCCGAGCACCAAAAGCGCAGTAGCCGGCTGAACCGCATAGAGTAAAGTCTCGAGCCCGATATAGCCCATCGAGCGCACGATTATAGAGCTAAGAGCAACCGCAAACACCAACCCAAGCAAAAGCCATGAGCTAGGCGCAACAGTAAACAGACGCCGAAACATTATGGCTGCCCCTTGACTGTTGCTGAGAGGTTCCAGGTAGTCGTCGTAGAGCCAAGCGTAGCCGTAAAGACATACGTTGTGTTGTTTGCGAGTGGGGCGGTGCTAGTTATGAGAAGCGATGAACCGTTTATGACATAGGTCACCCCCGCTGGCATACTGATGACACTTCGTGCCGTAGTCCACGGCACAGTGATCTGCCATGCGCTCAGGTTGAAGCCGGAGTTATTTGTGACCGTGAAAGTAAAAGGCCATCTATACACAGAGCCCACTTTAGTTCTAGCGCCCTGGACACGACTCACGGTAAGCCCGGTAATGGTCTGAAAACCAGCTATATAAGTTCCAGACACATAAACGTTTTGGAGTGTATAGTATCTATCTAAAGTTCGATACGAGATGGTAAACGAACGGGTCGCATTTTTAGCTATGGTGCCGTTTCCTGTGCCGTTTCGGATGGTCAGCGTCTGACCCGACATCGTACATACGACGCTCGTCGGACACGTTCGGTTGGTGAAATCAGCCGGGAGATCAACAATTATCTGCCACGCGGTCACAGACGTTGGCCCGTTGTTTCGTATGGTCATCGGCGTTGAATAATTCCACCTACCGCTTACCAATGTGACGGTTTTTGTGTAGGTCAGAAGCATATACTGTGTCGACACGTACACTGGCTCACTCCCACTCGCATCAATACTTAAGTTTTGTGACAGAAGCGCATACGAAGACCCTGAAACAAACAGTGGGATGCTCAGCAACAATACAAAATGACGAAGGAGGCCGCGACGTCTGTTATAACGAGACATGGCGCCCTCCTTCTATTTTCCACACCCTTACAAGTGGGTGATTTAAGTGTTCTGAATGTAGTTAAAGTCGATAACGGCTTGTTTTGATTGCGCAGTAATGTTAGTAGTCGCTGCGGGGTTCCACGTGACCGTAACAATTGCTGTATCTGTAGCCGCAGGAGCCAGGGTGTCGTTTACAGCTATACCAGTCAGCGTGTATGAAAGGTCGGTTGGCGCTGCTGCGTTGATAGGAGCAAGGTCAGTGATAGAGCTTAGGATAGCTGGGATGCTTCCGTTGTTCTGAAAGACAACACTGTAGGTAGATGTTGCGCCTGGGTATGCCAAGTCAACGTCAAAAGTCGCTGTTGTGTCAGTATAGCTCGGTGTGCTTGCTTGGTCGGTAGCACCAGTCTGTGCGCTCGGTGTAATGCTAATGATCTTGACGTCCCACGTACCTGTTGCGGTACCGGTACCGTCAATCGTCAGGATCTGTGAAAACGCAGCGTATGCGACAGATGCAAGTCCGACTACCACGAGTGCGGCCACTAGAAGTTTGTTTCTCATGCCTATATTTCCTTTTGTGTTATTTCTACTCATAGCCACAGCATACAACATTTTTACATAAGCGCCAACAGTATAATATAACTAACAGACTCTTGAGGTGGGCATTTAGCCCAATATGTTTTTTATGGCAGGCCGAGTACGGTACTATATAGACATGGCAAAAGACACTCTCCACAGTGGCGTGGTGCATAGTCTCCCTGCAGACCTCAAAGACATGATTTTGTCTCATCCCCAGATGAAAACCGCCTGGGAAGACATAACACCGCTCGCTCGCAATGAATTTATCTGCTGGGTGACCGCTGCAAAAAAACCAGAGACCCGCCTGCGCCGCATAGAAGTCGCCCGCAGTAAACTCATGGCTGGTCAGCGCCGCCCTTGTTGCTGGGAAGGCTGTGATCATCGAGATCGTACCGGCAAAGCGTAGCCCTCTTGTAGCGCGTATAATGAAATGAGAAGGTGAGGCAGCAAACTCTCATGAATATCATCGAAACTAAAAAGCTGACAAAATTTTATGGCACCTCACGCGGTATCGAAGGCGTAAACCTAGAAATCACTGAGGGAGAGATTTTTGGCTTCATCGGGCCCAATGGCGCTGGCAAATCAACTACCATACGTTCCCTCCTTGGCCTCATTCGCCCAACGAGTGGAACGGCAACGATCTTTGGCAAAGATATTCTGACCCAGGGACCCGAAATCCGTCAGCACATAGGCTACCTCCCGTCCGAGGTCTTTTACTACGACAACATGCGCGTCATCGACCTGCTCCGTTACTCGGGCAGCTTCTACGACAAAGACCAAAAGGCAATCGAAAAGCGTATCCATGAACTCGCAAGTCAACTCGACCTAGACCTGGACAAGAAAATTGACGATTTGTCCTACGGCAACCGCAAAAAAGTCGGCATAGTCCAGGGATTACTCCACTCACCAAAGCTCATCATCCTCGACGAGCCTACCGGTGGGCTCGATCCACTCATGCAGCAGAAATTTTTCGACCTACTCCGCGCAGAAAACAAAAGGGGCGCAACCATCCTGTTCTCGTCACACAACCTGACGGAGGTACAGCGGCTCTGTGACCGTGTCGCCATCATCAAAGAAGGTAAGATTATCCGCGTTGAAAAAATTAGCAGCCTTGTCGACGATACCTACAAACGTGTTCATATATATGCCGCCGAAAAAGTTTCCAAAAGTTTCTTCACAGGTCTTGCCGGCATCAGCGACCTCACTGTCGACGGAGCAACCGCACGCTTCCTGTTCAAAGGCAAGATAAACGACATCACAAAGAAACTCGCATCGCTCAACCTGACGAATCTTCTCATCGAAGAACCAGACTTAGAGGAAATCTTCTTACACTACTACCAGAAAGAATCGTAACCCATGAACGTGTTCTGGCATGACCTTAGAAGCAATCGCCGTTCGACCGTTTTATGGTCGTTGTCACTGGCTGTACTTGCCGTGTTGTTTCTCAGCATGTTCCCGTCGTTTACCAAAGACGTCGAGGCGTCGCAAAAAATTCTGTCCAACTTGCCCGTCGCGCTACGCGATGCTCTTGGCATCTCGCTCAGTAATTTCTTTACTGTCATCGGGTTCTTCAGCTACTTATTTACCTTTGTCTCAGTTGCGGGCTCTATACAAGCCATGAACCTCGGAGTTGGCATAGTCTCGAAAGAAGAAAGCGGCAAAACAGCCGACTTCTTACTCACCAAACCTATCTCTCGAAGTTCAGTCATATCGCAAAAACTTCTGGCGGCTGTCTGCGCCCTTCTTGCCACGAGTGTCAGTTTCGTCATCGCCGCCTACCTCACTGCGCTCACCGTCTCGAAAGATAGTTTCGACTCTACACCATTTCTGCTTATTGCAGTTTCGCTGTTTCTCATACAGCTGGTATTTCTCGTGCTTGGCCTTTTGTTTTCCGTCATCTTCCCCCGTATAAAGTCAGTAATTTCCGTCAGCCTCCCTACTGTCTTTGCGTTCTTCGTCATCAGCTCCATAGGCTCTGTTATCGGCAGTGACCTAGTTCGCTATGTCACACCGTTTAAATTTTTCGAGCCAAGCTACATTGTTCAGCACAGCAATTACGAAGCGAAGTTTGTACTGATAGAAATTGGCTTCCTCATAGTGACTACCTGGCTGGCATACGTCTTGTTCAATCGTAAAGACATCCGGGCGGCGGCATAGAGCTTATGAACGTCTTTCTCCGCGAACTTCGGGCACACCGCAAAGGACTCATCTTTTGGTCTATCGGCATGCTGTTTTTGGTACTCTCTGGCGTCGCGAAATTTTATGGATATTCAGGTAACGGTCAGTCGAGTATCAGTAGTATGCTGGACCTGTTTCCGAAGTCTCTTCAAGTGCTCTTTGGCCTTGAAGGCTTCGACCTGAGCAGGGCCAGCGGAGTCTATGGCATCCTTTTCATGTACGTCGCGCTCATGGCAGTCATTCACGCCGTCCTACTCGGAACCGATTTGATTTCCAAAGAAGAGCGCGACAAAACCACAGAGTTCTTGTTCGCAAAGCCGATTTCCAGAACAAAAGTAGTCACCGCTAAGCTACTAGCTGGGGTCGTCAACATCGTCGTCCTCAACCTCGTCACGCTCGTCAGCGCCATTTACACGGTCGCCTATTACAGCAAGGGCTCAACTGCCAACAGCGACATTGTGTTACTAGGATACGGTCTATTTATACTGCAGCTATTATTCCTTGCAGTCGGGGCCTGTGTGGCCGCCGTAAGTAAACGTCCACGGATTGCCTCAAGCCTTGCCGCCACCGCGTTGCTCGTATCGTTCATCTTGTATTTTGCCATCAACCTCAGCGGCAAGATTGACGCGCTAAAGTACTTCACGCCATTTAAATACTTCGAAGCCCGCACAATCATCGCCGACGGCTCGCTTGACCCATTCTATGTTGGGCTGTCTGGGCTGCTAGTGGTAATTATGCTCATCACCACCTATGTGGTCTACCGTCGTCGCGACCTGATCACTTGAGCGAGGCGTACATGTGAAATGACACCAACAAACAGCGCAACCGACATGACATAGCGTTCAAACGGCGTACCGAGAAGCTGCATGACAAACCCTAAAATCCAAAAAGCTACGAGTGCGTAAAGTAGCCTCTTTTGCCAGGTTCGTAGTTGCGTGCGTTTCGAAATCCCCCAAACAACCATGCCCAGCACTCCGAGAACGACGATACTCACGCCAGACTGGATGGCTTGCGCTTCATATGACGGAGAGAGCCCGCCGTTTACCCAGCTGTATGGAATTACCTTCGTGACCACAAGTAAATGAACGAGGACTCCTGCTCCATAAAACGACGCGATCATCAGGCGAATTAAGTTCTTCGAGGGCTCACGTCTATTCATAAAGTAATCATAACAAAATCTGCCCTCTATGCCCTACTTGCTCGTCTTCATTTTTCGAGGTTATATGAAGCCTCTAACAGATTGCGCTTATGCCTTCCGTCTGCTAAGGTTGTAACAGGATTGAGGTAATGAAAAAACCGACAGTAATCAAAGGGGTGATTGTGCTTCGAACACGCAAGGAGGTCCACAATCTCCAAGCGGTTCTTCTGAGATGCTCAAAAATGGCGCATGCCCTGCTCTTGAGTCTGAAAAAAAAGTGGAACAACTGGAAGCAACATGAGACTGCAGAGAAGTTAGGCATCAGCCTAGTTCTTCCTCTGCTTGTATTTATTGCCCTACGGGCGACCGTCTTCGCCGCACCAGATTTACAGGACGATTGGGACCTCAGTACTGCGTCCGACTATACATACAGCAGTGGAGTCGAAGTCACGGGAGGTGTTGCAAAACTCAAAGCCCAGAACTACTCAAGCGATGCCAATACACGCGCACTCTACCATTTCGATGAGATAAGTGGAACAAACGCTTCTGACAGTTCAACGAATGGCAATGACGCTACTCTAAGCGGGGGTAGTTTTGGTGTCGGAAACCTAAATAATGCTGTCTCCCTCAATGGAACAAGTGACTATATATCTGCCCCGAGTAGCCCAAGTTTACAGCTCGGCCAGCAACAAACTATCGAAGCGTGGACGAAGCTCGATAGCGCTTTCGACAGCAGCTCACAAGACCGAAGACAATCGATAGTAGATAAGGGCGACTACCAGCTTTATTACGACAATGAAACTGGAAAACTCACCTATGAGCTCGCGGATGCTAGTGCTACAACCTGGTCCCAGGCTGGTGGCAACGACATTAACTCAGGGTGGGACCTCAATGGAAAGAGTTCTGTTTCCTCCATGACGAAGATAGGCACTAAAATCTATGCGAGCCTGGGACTTAGTACGGGAGATGCAGAAGTTTGGGAGTATGACGGTAATACCTGGACGAAGGTTGGTGGCGGGCCGGAATCAATCAACAACAGCTGGGCAGCACAAACGTTTGAAACCGTAAGCGCTCTAGCCACCGACGGCACGAATCTTTTTGCAGCGCTTGGAAATAACCTCGCCGGAGATGGTGAGGTGTGGAAATATGACGGCAACACATGGATGAAAATCGGTGGTGATAGCATCAACGGTGGTTGGACGAATTATGCGGAGAACGTTTTCGAGCTGGACTATTTTTCAGGCGACCTTTATGCAGGTATCGGTTCATCCGCAAATGACGCCGAAGTTTGGAAATGGGACGGAAGTGCTTGGACGAAGATTGGTGGTGATAGCATCAACGGTGGCTGGACCACAAACTACGAAATGGTCTATTCTCTTACGAACGATGGCACGAATCTCTATGCTGGGCTAGGAAGTACCGCGGGTGACTCGGAAGTTTGGCGATGGAACGGAAGTGCTTGGACGAAGATTGGTGGTGATAGCATCAACGGTGGCTGGGACACAACCATAGAATCCGTTCGCGTCCTACGATATCTTGGAGGTAATCTCTATGCTGGGCTAGGAGACACGGCTGGTGACGGTGATTTGTGGCGATGGAACGGAACGAGCTGGACCCAAATCGGGGGCGATGGACTAAACGGTGGCTGGGCTGGGTCCACCTATGAGTATGTCGGCTCGCTCACGTACGATGGCTCAAATATTTACGCAGGCCTAGGGGCCTCCGATGGTGACGGCGAAGTTTGGAAATGGGACGGAAGTACTTGGGTCAAGATAGGTGGCGATGGACTAAACGGTGGCTGGATAGCTGGATGGGGCGATGCAGTGCTATCTCTACGCTGGGATGGATCACAGCTACTCGCGGGTACCTATGACGCGGGTGGAAGTTCTTGGGTGTATGCATGGAACGGCACGAGCTGGTCGCTCATAGGTGGTAATGGTGTCAACAAAAGCTGGGGCTTTTACAACCTAGCGGCCGTCCAGGTCATGCAAACTGTTGGAAATTATCTCTATGCAGGTATGGGAAACGCCGCGGGATCATCAGTTGTTTGGCAATGGGATGGCACACGTTGGTCGCTCATAGGTGGACAGGGAGTAAATGGCAGCTGGGCGCCAAATACTTACGAGGCGGTGCTGAGTATGGCGAACTATAAAGGCAACCTCTATGTCGGTCTCGGAAGTACGGCAAATGCAACGGACAACGATGGCGAAGTGTGGATGTGGGATGGCTCGACCTGGTCAAAAGTGGGAGGAGATGGAGCAAATGGCAGCTGGCCATTTAGCGCAAGCCACTACGGCGAAGTTGACTCGCTCGCAGCCGACACAGACTATCTCTACGCAGGACTTGGTGCAGGCTCTACAGACGGAGAGGTCTGGAGATACAACGGCAGTACTTGGACTAAAATTGGCGGCGATAGCCTCAACGGAGGCTGGACTAACTATGTTGAGAATATCTACTCCATGGGCTTTTTCAGAGGTAATCTAGTGGTTGGTGTTGGTAGAAGCGTTGGCGACGACGAAGTGTGGCAATGGAGCAGCGGTATATGGACAAAAATTGGTGGCGACGGCCTGAACGGTGGGTGGAACGGATCATATTCTGTAGAATCACTGATTTCTTACAGCAACCAACTTTGCGCCGGACTCGGCAACATAACCGGCAGTGCAACCTTGTGGTGCTGGAATGGAGCGTCATGGAATAAAGTGGGTGGAGACAATGTCGCAGGAAGCTGGGATTCCGGTACGTATGAAAAAACCAAAACCCTCGTGGCCTATAACGGAGATCTCTATGCCGGACTGGGAAATACTGCAGGAGATTCTGATGTCTGGAAATGGAACGGTACGCTCTGGACAAAAGTTGCCGGAAACGGCATCAATGGAGGCTGGGGTGGAGCAGTCGAAGAAGTCGAATCCTTTAGTCCCTACAAAGGAAAACTCTATGCCGGCACAGGCCTCACAGGAAATGCGGACGCCAATGTTTGGGTATGGGGCAATAACGGATACGTGCAATCATCCCAGTCGAGTTTCGACACCAATTGGCACCATGTAGCCGCCACCTACGACGGCGCGGTCATAAAGCTTTACGTTGACGGTGCCTTACAGGGTAGCCAAGCTCGAGCACTAACCGTAGCTTCAAGCGACAGAAGCCTGCTTATCGGAACTGGTTATGGCGGTCGGGAGTACGGTAAACCTCAGGCTCGTTTTGCCGGGCAGCTTGACGAACTACGTCTGAGCGATAGCGCCCGTACGTCATTTACCACCCATCCCTACTCGACAACTCCACAAACCGTCAGCCTGACGGACGCAGTAAGAAAAAGCGGTGTCGAGCAGTGGAACACGTTTTCACACACACAGTCACCAACCGGTGGCACCATCAACTACCGCCTTTCAAGCAATGATGGCGCTACGTGGCTCTACTGGGACGGAGGAGCATGGGTGGAGTCTACCACGCCCGCTATGGCAAATACCCCCGCGGTCGTTTCGGCTCACTTCGAGGATTTCCCTGTCACATTTGATGGCATGAAGTGGCAAGCAGTTCTTAGTGGTGATGGCTTCCATCAAACAAGCCTCGATGGCGTAAGTGCAGAAGCGACCTCTGACGCTAACCCACCATCAACAAACGCAAGTTCAATTACCGCGCAGCGCGTCAAAGATGGTGCAAACCTCAACGAGGATGACTGGACAAACGGGAGTTCCCCCTTCTTTAGCTGGGCCGCCGGCTCAGATAGTGGATCGGGCATACTTGGCTACTGTGCGTATCTAGGGACAGATCAGACCGCAAACCCAATCTCGACGAAAGGGCTCTTGGGAACAAACCAAACAGCAACAGGAGGCCACTGCGCCTTTATCACACCTGATGCCTCTCTCGATCTTGCGTCTCCAGGTGTGCTGGCATCCCCGCTCTCTAGCAGTAATGACAAATACTATCTCACCTTGCGCGCCATCGATAAGGCCGGGAATGTTTATCCAACTTCAACGCAGTTTAGCTTCAAGTTCGACAACACGCCACCGACTAATCCTGGTTTCATCTCTGCACCGTCCGGCTTCATAAACACGAAAGACGTCGAAATGACCTGGCAAAACAGCGGGGGCAGCGCACCACAGGATACCCATTCGGGTGTGATTGGCCTGCAGTACCGCATAGGTTCAGGAGGCCAATGGTACGGTGACTCCCATAACGGTAGCGGGGATGTCAGTGACTTACTGGCAAATGATGGCACCTATCGAACGACGGTGACTCCAGACTACGCAAATCTCAACGAAGGGATTAACACTATCTACTTCCGAACATGGGATGCTGCTGGCAACTTCACCACAAACTACACGACTGCCACCCTGAAAATTAACACCAGCGGCGCACCAAGTGAGCCAAACAATCTAGTTGCTAGTCCCGCCTCGAACACAGTTAACTCATTTAGTTTTGACTGGAATGAACCCACGACCTATGTTGGGGACGAACGCAACATCACCTACTGCTACACCGTCAACGTCACCCCTGGCATTGGCAGTTGTAACTTCACCGCACCAGGATCGACCGAACTTACTCTCGGCGCCTACGCCACACAACCAGGTACAAACACGCTATATGTCGTCGCGAAAGACGAGTCAGGAAACGTTAACTACGCAAATAGTGCCTCGGTGATCTTTACGGCAAACACCACCGCACCGGGTCTGCCCCTAAACACTGACATTGTGGATGTATCGATCAAAAATACCAGCAACTGGAGGCTGGCCCTTACCTGGGATCCGCCACTTACTGGCACGGTTCAGGCGTATCGTATCACCCGCTCTACGGATGGCACTCATTTTAGCGCTATAGGCACAAGTACAAGCACTACCTATATCGACGCGGGGCTCTCTCAGCAGCTGTATTACTACCGTGTAAGTGCATGTGACAGTACGAACAATTGCGGAGCCAGCGGCAATACAGTGAGCGAAACCCCAACCGGAAAGTTTACCACTCCCGCAACTCTAGTGAGCGGCCCAAGTGTCAGCGACGTCACCACAAAGCACGCAACTATCCGATGGAGTACTGACCGAGCAAGTGACTCGAAAGTGGCACTCGGCACACAAAGTGGCCAGTATAGCCCATCAGAAATCGGTAATTCCACACAAGTTTCTTCTCATGAGATCAAGCTGGACAATCTCTCGCCGGGCACCACCTACTATTTCAAAGCGAAATGGACAGATGAAGATGGAAATACCGGTACGAGCCAAGAGCTCACCTTTACGACAGCCCCTGCTCCCACCATCAAGGAAGCGGTTGCGGCAAATGTCAGCTTATCTAACGCGACTATAGACTTTACTATTCGCGGTGCATCGCGAGCAAAGATATACTATGGCGCAGGCGAATCATTTGGTGGGCTCAAAGAAGTCAACACATCCGAGACCGAATCACACTATGCTATACCTCTCGATGGCCTCACCGATGGGACAAAGTACTACTATATGATCAGCGCAATCGATAAAGAAGGAACTGAGTATCGTGGCAACGTTGCAACCTTCGAGACGCCTCAGCGGCCACGCATTTCGAATCTCACGTTCCAGCCTGTCGAAGGTGAACCTACAAGCACGCAACGAGTGACATGGACCACTAACGTCCCGAGTACCAGCACAGTCATCTATACCATTATTAACGGACAACCTATCGAGATTGGCGATTCAAAGATGGTTACTGAGCATTCCATGGTTATTAGTGGTCTCCGAGACGACAGCCAATACTCACTCGTCGCACAAAGTCGAGATGCCTCTGGCAATCTCGCAACCTCCGATCGTCAGTCATTCCACACTGCTCTCGACACACGACCTCCAAAGATTAGTGACATCGTGGTTGAAGCATCCATACGTGGCTCTGGCTCAGAAGCGCGTGGCCAAATCGTCATCTCGTGGCGCACCGACGAACCTTCGACAAGTCAGGTTGCCTACACTGAAGGATCAGGGTCGTCAGTATTCAACAGCAAAACCGCCGAAGACTCAACACTTACCACCGAACACATTGTTATCATCTCCGATCTGCCGACTTCACGAGTCTTCAGTATCCAGCCAGTCTCAACGGATAACGCCGAAAACGCAGGAACCGGCGAGACACAGACCGCAATTGTTGGTCGTGCGTCTGACAACGCCCTCACGATCGTCTTTAATGCACTCAAGAAGATATTTGGGCTATGACAGAAA
Organism: uncultured Candidatus Saccharibacteria bacterium; assembly: GCA_964391615.1. Lineage (GTDB taxonomy): Bacteria > Patescibacteriota > Saccharimonadia > Saccharimonadales > Saccharimonadaceae > CAYLGT01. Next base: position 5,203 of record CAYMMO010000003.1, on the reverse strand, counting down.
AACAAGCACTCTTCATAGGGAAAAACCTGTCGCTTCAATTTGAAGTTGGCACCGAAACGGTAGAGGCCGTAAAGCGGTGCGACATCACTATCCCTACAGGGCAAATCACTGTCATCTACGGACCTTCGGGCAGCGGCAAATCAAGTCTTCTAAACATACTCTCAGGATTGCAGCGGCCGACAACCGGGACTCTCTCCTACAGTGGCCAAGATGTCTACGGCAAGACGAAAAATGAGCTGGCACATTTCCGAGCAACAGAACTTGGCATCGTGTATCAAACGAACTACTGGGTCAAAAG
>CAYMMO010000003.1:0-4882 GCA_964391615.1 uncultured Candidatus Saccharibacteria bacterium | reverse complement strand
TACCCCAATACTTCCTAGGCAAAACCCGCTCTGACGCTCATCATATGGCGCTGCTTGCCCTGGGTAGGGTTGATATGCCAGATTACGCGCCTCGCCTCCCTACGGTGCTCTCCGGTGGCGAGCAGCAACGTATTGCTCTCGCACGGGCTATCATAAATGACAGTCCCGTCATCATCGCCGACGAGCCTACGGGCAACCTCGACAGTAAGAACGGCGACATGGTTATAGATCTCCTCAGAGAGCTCCAGAGTGAAGCGGGCAAAACTATCATACTCGTCACCCATAACATGGAATACCTCCCTATTGCACACCACCTCATAAAAGTACAAGATGGACAGGTTACCGAAATTGAAAAGGCGGCAATACCAAAGACCGTAAAAGGAATGTTAAGAGACGCTAGCAAGCGCATTAACTCGGTTATATCGAAAGAAGAGACGCCATGAAATCACCTACGACTGTCAATCAGCAAACCGTCCGACCAAGTATTCTCATGTCGATAGCTCTGCAAAATCTTGTCAGCAAAAAACTCCGTAGCGGACTTACGGTGTTTGGCATCGCTGTTGGTATTGGCGCCGTGTACTTCCTGCTCTCATTTGGGCTTGGCCTCCAGCAAGTTGTTTCGACACAAGTTATCGGTAACCAGTCTATAAAGACTATAGACGTCAACATCTTCAACTCACGTGTCGTTAAGCTTGACGACGTCACAGCCGAACGGATCCAAAACATGAAAAATGTTGAGTCTATAGGAAAAGTCTACTATTTTCCTGGCAGCTATAAGCTCGACAAGAGTGAATCAGACGCGGTCGTCTATGGCATCGACGATGGCTACGAAAAGCTGACGTCACTCAGTTTGACTCATGGCATACCGCTTAGCAAAGCAACTTCCGCAAACTCCGCCATACTCAATACCTCTGCACTCAAGGCTATCGGGCTCTCAGACAAGCCCAGTGACATGTTAAAGAAAACCATTTCGCTTACCATCCCGAACAACAAGATAAACGGCAAAGGGGGAGCCTACACGCAAGAATTCACGGTCGTGGGAATCATCGACTCTGGGGCAGGTTCGGAAGTGTTTGTTCCTGGTCAAATCTTTCACGATTTAGGCGCAACGTCGCTCACGCAGCTAAAGGTAGGCGTCAAAGATGTCGCCGATGTTCCAACTGCTCGCACGCAGATAGAGAGCCTCGGGCTCGAAACAGTATCACCGGTTGACACTTTGCAGCAAATTAACGTGATCTTCCACTACTTCAACCTTATCCTGGCAGGATTCGGCTCAATCGGCATGCTCATCGCTATCATCGGGATGTTTAATACACTCACCATCTCTCTCCTCGAACGCACAAAAGAAATAGGCCTCATGGTAGCGCTGGGAGGGAGATCCATAGACATGCGACTACTGTTCATACTAGAAGCCCTCCTGCTATCAATCGTTGGGACAATCGCAGGTGTAGGTGGCGCGATTTTGCTAGGCGCCGGGGTAAATGTCATCATGAATCTCTTCGCCAAATCAAGAGGGGTGCCTGAAAGCTTCTCGCTCTTTTCACACACCTGGTGGCTCTTTGCGGGAGTGCTGCTGTTCATGATCCTAGTTGGACTTGCGGTCGCCATCATGCCAGCTCGACGTGCGGAGAGCATAAACCCAATCGACGCCCTACGACACGAATAAGACGCCCTACCAATCAATTCACGTATTTCCGAGTCCATATCCCGCAGAATGTATTCGGCCAGTGTCATCTCAAAAGGAAAGAGGCGCCGTAGCGCCTCTTTATCAAGGAAGACTTGCACCCACAGATGTAACCTACTAACTAACAAAGTAACTAAGTAACTTACTAACTGGATCGGCTACATATACTTTAAATGTGCTGTTTCACTTGGTCTTCCAAGGCCCAATATAGGACTGTGACTTAGTATAGTCAATGCTTTTGGCGATGTAATTTTGTGGATGGAAAAACTACTGAATACCTGACCCCTAGTAGGTCATAAAAGATTACATACAGATCGTCTCTTGCACGTAATGATTAGTTAAGTTTCAACGCATCTAGATAGAGTTTAGTGAGCACCTGAGCATCGACCTCATCACCTTCGCAAAACTCGAGCGCGCGGATGTCTTTGCTCTCAAGCCGGGCGTTGAAGAGGCCGCTTGCACCCTGTATGTGTGCGCCTTTCGGGAACAAAAGTTTTACGTTGTCTTTCCAAATTTCCGCAAAACAGACTATGCCGCCATGCGACCAGACAGGCCATCCTTCTGGACGAGTCGCCATCTTCCACTTAGTTTCCTCAACTACTTCAGGATCAGTAGATTGAATCGCTCTGCGTATCTGAGCTACGATGTCACCTTTCCAGCCATCATGTTTTTGGATGATGGTGTCGATTTGTTCTGAGGCGGATTTTTCATTCATATGGTCTACCTAACTACTTAAAAACTCTCTCACCTTTGCAAACGGCTTCATCATCGTCGCATAGGTATGCTCATTTTCTCCCTGCGACATCTCCGCCCTAGTAATCTCGTAGCCCTCGTTGACGAAAAACTTGTCAAACCCAAACCCATTTTCTCCGGCAGGCTTGCGTGCGATCCTGCCGGGCTGTTCACTGTCAAAAAAATCCATGGTTTCGCCGTCATAATACCCAAACGTACAACGAATAATGGCCGAACGATCTTGAAATCCATCAAGCATACGACAACACGCCTCGTCACCAGCGCTCTCAACAAACCACTTTATATATGGGCCAGGAAGATCGCCTAATGCGTTAAAGACTAGGCTCACATCCTCCACTAAAACAGGCTGCTTACAAATCTCGTAGGCCTGCAATAGTTTATGTCGAACAATCTCATGAAGATCAGTCGACTGGATTTCGTCGAGCTCAGCGGCTTGATGATCGAGCTGCATGCCAAGCTGTCTCGACAAATAGTCGGCTTTGTTTTGATTTCCAGTGATGAAGATAGGGAGTTGTGGCATGGTCTTATTTAAACAAATTCTCTCACGTATACAAATCTGCTAATTCACAATCACTCTTGAACGTAAAAGCCAATTTTTTCCAAGGTTTTTCTTGTCGGAGAGCCTATGTCCGCCCGCCCCAGCTGCTCCGAAGTAAACCAGCGCGGCGCCTCCCAATCATCCTCCGCAAAAATCTCAGTGTCCTCTGCAGGAGTTGAAAGTTGTATACGATAGTCAAAGAAATTCATTTTCACAAGCACTGTTTCACCACTATCACGAAGCGTCTTCTCTCCCTCACCTGTGGCTGCGTTGACCTGCTCAATCACTGCGCTCGCTATGTCTAGCCCGGTTTCTTCGCGCATTTCTCTAGCCAAGGCTTCGAGCTTGGTCTCCCCATCATCTATACCTCCGCCAGGTACCACATATAGGTTTGGGTATAGCCCACCTTTTTTATTCATGCCTAACAATACTTTGTTATCACTCGAAAAGATAAAGCCGCCGACAATGTCTCTATGAATTATTCTCATAGCCTAATTATCTCATAAACCGGACTAGACATAGCCAGGAAGACACCCTCTTCGGGGTGTCTTCCTGGCTCCCGTTCGTAAGCGAGATCAGTGATCAAACTTGCCGCCTTTTAGCACATCATAAGCCATCTGCATAAACGTGTCTTTGGCACGTTTGGCTTTTTCGAGAAAGTTATCCCTGCTAAGCCATTCGTAAGATGAGTGCTCCCAACTTATAGTGACGTCAGGCCTATTTTTGAGTTTTGCAACATATAACGCGTAGTGCGTCCCGTGTGCAGAATATTTCGTACCATCATAAACACTTTTTACCAAGGCTTCGTCTACAGAAATTCCCGCCTCTTCATACACCTCGCGCAACATTGCTTCGAGAGATGACTCACCTTCTTCGACCGTTCCTCCTGGCAAATCCGGATCATTTGGAAATGTCGGGTGCTCACTTCTCCACATCATTAGATAATTGTCTTCATGATCTACGATGACCAGCTTTGAGACCTGCTTCATAAGGATTTCTTTGCGTTGAGCTCAGCAGCACCCAGATAAAGCTTGGTGAGCAACTGAGCGTTAACTACGTCACCTTCGTGAAACTCAAGTGCTCGGATATCTTTGCTCTCAAGCCGGGCATTGAAGAGTTTTTCTGTACCCTCTATGTGAGCGCCTTTCGGGAACAAGAGTTTTACGTTGTCTTTCCATACTTCTGCAAAACAAACCATGCCGTCGTGTGACCAAACCGGCCAGCCTTCTGGGCGACTAGTCATCTTCCATTTTGTTTCTTCTATAACATCAGAGTCAGCCGCGTGGATAGTGGCGCGTATATGAGACAGAACGTCACCTTTCCAGCCAGCGTATTTTTGGATGATGGTATCGATTTGTTCTGAGGCGGATTTTTCGTGCATAGGTTAATGATAGCAAAACACCCCTATCTCAGCGGAATACTATGTTTCTTGCTGCTCACCAGTACCTACACCGAGTTCGCCAAGTAATCGCACATTATCTTCCGCAAATGCTTGTCGTGCTACTTCATTTCGTCTTCGTGACTCTCTCACTAACCCCGGGTATTCAGCGCCATATACCCTTGCCGCATCAGGGAGTTGCCTCATCCCCATGTTTGGGAACCCCGAAATCCGTCTTCTCTGAGGCTGTTGCTCTAGTGTGTCCAGAGTAGTTAGTATACCAAAGCAATAATGCCGCTTCTTCAATGGCTCCGGCTGCTGGGTCGCTTCGCTCTTCCGCTCGAAAGGGACGTGTGTGAGCACGGGTTTCCTTTCTCGCTTCACCGAACCGCGACCTAGCGGAGCTAAAAGCTCCGCGGTCGCTGGTTCGAGGCCGGCAGGTCGGAAAATGAAAAGCGCCAGACCAGATGGTCTGTCGATTTTCATGGCTCCGGCTGCTGGGCTCGAACCAGCGACCTAATCGTTACAC
>CAYMMO010000002.1:26570-33802 GCA_964391615.1 uncultured Candidatus Saccharibacteria bacterium | reverse complement strand
TGGAGATGATGAAGTTGATCACAGCCATCCGCTCAATAACGTAACATTCTTGGAGAGAACTAACTGGAATTATCCAGTCTTCACCGATCGGGGTGAAGGCAGTGATTACTACGATGGGCTTGTGGACGGAGAGTTAGAGACGCAGGCACGTGAGCGCACAAGAGGGCGTAATTGGGAACAAGATATCTCTGACTTACATGGTGCAGTTGACTGGATGGCTAAAAAACTCGGCCTGTCGGTGTAAACGTAGCAGGTATGTCATAATGTCTCTATATGGCCATTGAACGCGTAGTAGACACCAAACCACATGATGATGACAGCGAAGAGCAGCGCATTGAAGTAACGTTGCGCCCGCAGCGGTTCGATGAGTACATTGGTCAGGATCGTCTAAAGAAAAATTTGAAGCTTGCTATTGCCGCGGCAAAAAAACGTGGTGAGCCTATAGACCATGTACTTTTGTACGGTCCGCCAGGACTCGGAAAGACGACTATGGCGACAGTAATTGCGAATGAGATGGGTACGAACATCCGTGTGACGTCTGGTCCTGCTATAGAACGTGCCGGTGACCTAGCGAGCATTTTGACCAATCTGACTGACGGCGACATACTTTTCATCGACGAGATTCATCGCTTGTCGCGAGTCGTCGAAGAAGTGCTTTATAGCGCCATGGAAGACTTCAAGCTCGACATCGTTATAGGTAAAGGTCCCGCAGCTCGAAGCATACGGCTTGATTTGCCTAAGTTTACCGTCATTGGTGCGACCACGCGCACTGGTAGTCTCGCAGCACCACTTCGCGATCGATTTGGGCATTTGTATCGACTCGAGTTTTATAGCCCAGAAGAAATTTCTCAGATCATTACCCGGGCGGCAGGAATTTTGGAAACCAAGATTCACAGCGACTCCGCAAAACAGCTCTCTACTCGAGCCCGTCTCACGCCACGTATCGCCAACCGGCTACTCAAGCGGGTGCGTGACTACGCCGACGTCAATGGCGACGGAATTGTCGACACAGTTATGACAGATGCCGCCTTAGAGATGATGGAGATCGACGAGCTGGGTCTCGATGCAGCAGATCGGCAGCTACTTCGTAGCGTACTGGATGCCTATGGCGACAAACCCGTGGGACTCAACACGATTGCTGCGCTAACTGGTGACGAGATGAGCACTATCGAAGACTTTTATGAGCCATACTTACTGCAGATCGGGTTTATCGAGCGTACGCCTCGTGGACGACGAGTCACCCCCAAGGCAGTTAAGCATCTCGAGAAAAACAGTAAAAAATAGTATACTAGCTACATGAACGAGCCGGGAGCGCAACCACCAGTGCCACCAAGTCCAACCGAGGACCTGACTAAGCCTGTGGCCTATGACCAATATGGGCGTCCGCTCTATGCGCATCCTCCGACCGTTTCTTCACAGACACCCCCTACAGCTGCGCCTCCTGTGCAGCCAGCAGTTGAGCAGCCGCCGCAAGTTGTCTACATGTCTCGTGCGGTCAGCCCGCATGAACAAGAGCCGAGCGCTGAAGTCAAAGCACGCCACGATCAGTCACTTCGCAATCACCCGCAGCTGAATTTAAGTGATCACGAGTATGTGATCAGCGCTATTCAGCGCCACCCTATAGGATTGATTTCGATATGGGCGGTTGTGGCCGCGGCGGTACTCATCATCTTTATCGGCTTCCCGATGCTGGTTAATGGCTCGTCAGTGTTCGGACGTGAGCTTTCGGCGGGCGCGATCGCGAGTGGGGGTGTGGTGTTGCTACTAGCGGCTGTGCTTTTCGTGCTCGGGGGGATTGTTGCGACGGTCATCTACAACGCGAACCGTTTTTATCTCACGAATGAAAGTGTTATCCAACACATACAAACGAGCCTTTTTTCAAAAAAAGACCAGACCATTAGCCTGGTAAACATCGAAGATGCTAGCTATCGACAGCAGGGCATCATCGCTACAGTGCTCAACTACGGTTCTATACGGCTCTCAACTGAGGGCGAGGAAACGACGTATCGCTTTAATTTTGTAGCAAATCCGCGCAAGCAAGTAGATCTACTCAACAACGCAGTCGAGGCATTTAAGAACTTCCGACCTATCGATCCGTCTGACGACTAGTGAAAACTACTTTTGACGAAGTCTGCTTCGCGTTCTAGCTCGGTGCGGAGTGTAAAGCCCGTACATAGTGTGCCGCCGTTACAACCGGTTGGTTCGTAGCGATAGTCAGAATCTTTGTCGCCAATTTTATTTCCCTCAGGGTCAGTGAGGTAGGCACTGCCGAGAGTCTTTAGCTGTGTCGGGTTAAGTACCGAAGGGTACCCTTTCAGGGTGGGGTAGACGACTTCTTCAAGATTGTAGAAGATTTCGTTGATTGCCGTTTTGCGCTCTCGGTCACGATGGATTGCGTCGAGGGCATTTTTTTGGCCTAGGAAGATAACGCCAACTACTGAAAGCAGCATAAAAAAGGCAAGTACTTCGACGACGGTAAATCCACGGTCTTTCATCTGTACCTATTGTAGCAAACCGCGGTATAATAAAAGGAGTAAAAGAGAGGGAATAGGTGTATGGCTAAAAAGGCAGAGAAACCAGCGGTGGCGGCTGAAAAACCAGATACAGAAGGCAAACTTAAAGCGCTGGGTCTTGCAATGGATCAGATCACTAAACAATTTGGTGATGGTTCTATCATGAAACTTGGTGAGGCGAAGAAGGTTGACGTTGAGTTGCTCCCAAGCGGTGCGCTTTCGCTTGATATCGCTCTCGGTGGCGGGTATCCAAAAGGACGCATCATAGAGATCTACGGCCCAGAGAGTAGCGGTAAAACGACACTGACTCTGCATGCAATCGCAGAGATTCAGAAACAGGGTGGAACAGCGGCATTCATCGACGCTGAGCACGCGCTTGACCCGTCATATGCAAAACGACTTGGTGTCGATACTGACAACTTGCTTGTTTCACAACCTGACAACGGTGAGCAGGCACTTGAAATCGCCGAGACACTCGTGCGTTCAAATGCCGTAGACCTGGTCGTAGTCGACTCAGTTGCAGCACTGGTACCACAAGCAGAGATTGACGGAGACATGGGCGACAGCCACATGGGCCTTCAGGCACGTCTCATGAGTCAGGCACTGCGAAAACTGACAGGTATCATTAGCAAGAGCAAGACTACCGTCATCTTCATCAACCAGATCCGTATGAAGATCGGCGTTATGTTTGGTAACCCAGAGACAACTACTGGTGGAAACGCACTCAAGTTCTACGCCTCAGTCCGGCTCGACATTCGCCGCATTGGCCAGATAAAGTCAGGCGAAGAAATCATTGGTAACCGTACCAAGGTAAAAGTGGTCAAAAACAAGATCGCTCCGCCATTTAGGACTGCCGAGTTCGACATCATGTACAACGAAGGTATTTCGCGTACCGGTGACGTACTCGACCTCGCTGTGATTCACGGTATCGTCGGTAAAGCTGGCGCCTGGTTTGACTATAAGGACGAAAAGATTGGTCAAGGCCGCGAAGCAACGAAAGTCTACCTGAAAGAAACGCCAAAAGTTCTCGCTGATATCGAAAAAGCCGTTCGCGCCAAGGTCGCCGAAGAGGCAAGCTAGGCTCCACGCGGTGAAGATCACCGGGATTACTGCACAAGTTAAGAACCCCGATAGGGTAAATATACTTGTCGACGGGAAATATCGTTTTAGCTTAGACGTCTACCAGGTCGTAGAACTTGGTATAAAAGTAGGCAACGACTATAGCGATGAGGCGCTGACTGAGTTAGAACGGGAGAGCGTGTTCGGTAAAGTTTATAGTCGCGCACTCGAGTACTGTCTCATGCGCCCACACAGCTCACGCGAAGTACGTGATTACTTGTGGCGTAAAACGCGTAACACTAAAACGCGTAGCCGCACAACAGGCGAGCTGGTGGAAAGGCAGGGTGTCGGTACGGAAGTGACCGACAGAGTTTTTGAGCGCCTCGTTGAGAAAGGTTATGCGGACGATGCAAAGTTTGCACGATTTTGGGTAGAGAACCGGAACCAGAGTAAAGGGATTTCGGCTCGAAAACTCATCGCTGAACTTCGTGGCAAAGGTGTTGAGCAAAGCTATATAGACGAGGCCATGCAAAATCGTACACGTGAGGAAAAAAGCGAGCTAGAGAAGGTGATCGCCAAAAAAAGAGCCCGCTATCCAGATGAACAGAAGTTCATGGCGTACTTACTACGACAAGGTTTTGCCTACGATGACGTTCGCGACGCTTTAAGTGATTCTGACTGATACTACAGATCTTTTGACTCGGGCTGAGAGCTGCCACGGAATGGATTGACGAAGGCGCCAAGGTTAACTCGTGCGTCTGGCCTTTTTACTTTACCTGCGAGTTTCGGGCTCTGAACGACCATGCGTTGGTTGTCGACGCTAAGGATTTGGGATCGAGCTATAGTGCTGCCAACACTGTTTATACTCCGGAAGATAGATTGCTCGGTATATACTTGTTGGACCTCAAAGTTGAGGGTATCAACTGAAAAGCCGCGAATCTTGCCGAGTTTATGTCCTACGTCGTCGACGACTTTTAGGCCAACCAGTTCAAACTGAAAGTCGATGATTTCCTTGAGTCGTACCAGATCATCGAGTGGCATAAGTTTTGCATCGCTGTCAATGATGATGCCGATGTCACTTAGTTCTCGTATGTCACTCGCATGAAGTACAGATGGCTTGGCGGGCACGAGTGGACCTTCGACATAAAAAGCCGCGATGGAAAGATTTCGCGGATCGATGATCGCCTGCATAGTTATTGCTAGGCGTGTACCTGTCTGTAGACCCATGACAGGCCTTCCGATGATGTGGTCGATCGCAACTAGCATATCTCTAGTATAAGCTTCTTGGGTTATTCTGAAAATGGACTGACTCGGCCACTTGGGAAGCTTTCACTATCTGTTTTCTGCCCAGTGTTAAGAGAATTGATGAGGTCGATGGTGGCTTTGTCGAACTGTGTGGTTAGTCTCGACGAACTGCTCTGTGTGTCACGGTACGTTTCATCGCTAGGCTGGCTCAACATGAGGTTGAGGCTTAGGACCGCGTAGATAAGGACGGAGACGGTCATGATGAAGAAGATGAGTCGGTTATGAGCCACAAAATAGTGCGAGAACTTTCGTAGTGACTCGATTAGTTTGGGAGAAGCAAGGGTTAATTTCATTTTACGTACACCTGTAGTGTTATGGTCTGTGAATCGATAAGGCCGGCTTTGTCGGTGTTGGCCTGCAGGTCGATCTGGGTTACTTGCATCTTAGTGAGGTTTGCTTCGACAAGTCGCAGGAAGTGAAGAAAATCCGTGTAGTTTATAGGATTATTTGTCGTGATGATCGCGGTGAGGGTTTTTGGCGTTGTGCTCGCCGCACCTTTTGTAGTGACACCTGACTGCACAAAGTTAAATCCAAGAATGGTGATGCCGGCAGTGTCTGCGTATTTGTTGATGTCACGGACTATCTGATCCTGGTATTGGTAGGATTTTGTGTCAGCAACAACCTGTTCGACGCGTTGGATGTTTGCTGCGTTTGAAGCGAGGACCGTTTTGAGTTTTTCACCAGTTGCGATGTTTTGCTCGTTGAGCTCGGCGTCGGTCTTGAGATGATCTGTTTGTGTGACAAAGGCTGCGAGTTTTGACTGTGCAAAGAATACACCCGAGATAGAGATCACACCAAGTATGGCGACACTTATGATGAGCACGAAGTTCAGGATAATTGCCGGGGAGGTGAAGAATTTTTTCATTGTGTGGTCCCCTGTCGAGAAACCGTTGCGCGAAGGCTGACTTCAAATGGGTATTTGGCGCTTATACCACCAAGGCCAGATAGTTGAGGAGGTCGAGTGACATCATCGATGCTGACATTTTCAAACAATGGTGTCGCTTCGAGTGCACTCTTGAGTTCGAGTGCTTTCGGGTAGCTTGCTGTTCGTGCTTGGAACGTAATCTCTTTCGAACTTGATGCTTCGTTGAGGGCGAGTGAAGATATTATGGTCTCACTCGGCATTTGTTGGCCCAGTGAAATCAGGAAGTCACTATATACAGTCCCGCCCGTGAGTATGGTTTTAGCGATCTTGAGGTCTGAACGAAAGGCATCGGCACTTTTTTTGAGCTGTTCGAATTCCTTGGTTTGCTGAGATTGCGCTTCAATACGTTTATCTATGGTAACTTTTTCGGTATAGACGAGCCAGAAACCAACTGCGTATACGGCTGTGACAAGCAGCGCGAGTAGCAAAAGCGCGACGGCGTACTGGACGAGCACGATGTTAAGTCGCGCAGCGCGGATGTCTTTCTTGGTTTCTTCTGGAAGGAGGTTGATCATTTCCAGATATCCTTTGCATTTACCGAGGCAAGACCCGCAACAGATATATAGCGCGGTTTGAACTGCCTGGCTGGTTGAGGAAGTTTGGAGAAGTTAAGCACTTGCCAAGGACTTGCGACACGGGAAGCTAGCATGAGCGTTTCGGTAAAGTAGTCGCCGATGCCGGGAAGGTTTGAGCCTCCGCCGATGATGAGTACCTGCTCAATTTTATGAGCATCTGTGACGCGTTCTTCGTAGTAGCGCATGACTTTTTTAACTTCTTGCGCAATCTTCTTTAGCTCTGGCTCGACTGACCCCTTGATCTTTTTTTGCTCTGGGCCCGAGTTTAAGCCATTGAGCACTTTGAGCTGATGAGCATGCTCAAGATCAATCTCTAGGGCATTAGAGATGGCGAGTGTAAACGTATTGCCACCCACGGCGGTCCCGCCAGTGACTTTAATAGTTTTGTCGAGAATTGCAACGTCGCAGTTGGCTGCTCCGATATCGACGATGATGGTCGGTAACTCCCCTTGCTCGCTTATCTTAAGCAGACGTGCGACAGCATTCATGCTTGGTTCGATCATGACAACTTTTAAGCCGGCCTTGCGAGCGGCGACTATGCAGGTATCAATGATGTGTTGGGGTGCGGCGCACATATAGGCGTTTATAGATTCACTGGTTCGAGAAGTAATCTCGTAGTCGATGTAGAGCTGGTCAGCTGAAACGGGGATGTACTGGTCTGCCTCAAGTCGTATCGCATCGAGCAGGCTACCTTTGACGTCAGCGGGTAACGTCAAGCTTCGCGTGTAGGTTCGTGAGGTTGGCAGGCTTAGTACACTGTGAGAACTTGGAAGTTTACCAACGATTTTTGTTTCGAGGAGAATTTTGAGCTGTTCGGTAAGATAAGAACCATCACCATCAAGACTCTGCTGGAGT
>CAYMMO010000002.1:19145-26560 GCA_964391615.1 uncultured Candidatus Saccharibacteria bacterium | reverse complement strand
ATGGCCATCACCTTCAGGCTGGTTTGGCTTATATCAAGTCCGATAACCGGCTCGTCTTTATAAAAATATTTACTCATAAATGCCCACTGGAACTTATGACTGATTATACCGCATACAAGGAGTTCAGTATATACGTCGCTTATGCTAATCTAAAGAGTAATATATGCGACAAAAGAGACTGTCAAAATATACTCGTGGGCAATCAGGGTTTTCGGTACCTGAACTCATTGTGACGATCATCGTTTTTGCGATCGTCAGTGTTGCTATAGCCACAACGCTTATCGCGTATATCAACAGCGCATCTCTGGCGCGCCTTCGTGCAAGTGCACTCAGCGCCGCCACTCAGCAGATGGAATATCTTCGTTCACTTCCGTATGACGGGCTCGCTGTAGCGGGAGGGAGTATCGCTACTAGCGGCACACCAATCCCCGCAAATGTCACCGTCACGCGTTCGGGCCGCACGTTTGATGTGGAGACCGACATACGCTATGCCGACGACGCGTATGACGGATGTCTCAATTACGGAGCATCGCAGACCTTGTTATGCCGAAATTATACCGCTTCGACGCCACTCACCGACGCAAACCCGAAAGACTATAAGTTGGCCACTGTGACTGTACGAGAAAAAACTTCTTCCAAGACGTATTCGACACTCAGTACACAGTTTACATCTCGTGTCGCTGAGGTCGCGGGTAACTCAAGCGCGATCTTGGTGTCAGTGCTTGACGGAACCGGTAGCCCAGTTGGGGGTGCCCTGGTACGTATACGAAATACGACATTGTCACCACAGGTGAACCAGACGGCTACAACCGACACGAATGGCATCGCACTGTTTTTGGATGTGCCGGTCGACAACGGAAAAGACTACGTCGTGAGTTCGACAAAATCCGGGTACAGCAATGCTACGACTATTGCACAGAGTGGTAGTCTTATCCCGCAATATCCAAACGTGAGCGCGATCGCTCAGCAGGTGAGTAACGTAACGCTGAAGTCCGAGATTGTGTCATCGGATAGCCTTGAGATCAAGCTTGTTGATACTGCAGGCGCTCCACTGAGCGGCGTCTCGATAGGAGTTAAGGGCGGCATTAAGCAGTACACGAATCCGTCAGATACCACGTACAGCCAGCTCTTTACTGTCACATCGGATGGTAGCGGCTACGTGCATCTTGGTTCGCTCGTGCCTGGAGACTATCAGGTATGTTTCCTTGCTCAACCATCGCCATGTAGCGCTTCAAGTTCATATAAGGCGCTGGTCGTAAATGTTGCTTACGGCGCAAACTCTTTCCAGCCGTTCTCGATTCCTGCTGGTGCAAGTGCCGCCGACGGTGGTCCTATGCAGCGTATCGTGGTGACGATGAGCACTTCGACGACAATGCCGAGGATTACCGACCTGCAACCAACCTTGTTTTCCAGTACTGCGACCGATGCGGCAAATTCGCTCATTACCATCAATGGTGCGAACTTGTCTGGAGCGACCGTTCAACTACGGCAAGGTGCAACAGTACTGACCGGAACTGTGAGTGGGTCCGATACAGGAGCGCAAATCATCCGTGAATTTAATCTTAGTGGGGCAACTGCAGGCGCATATGAGCTGATAGTGACCAACGGGAGCGGTTCTGTGGTCCAAACTGGTGTCGCGCCAGGGACGCTAGGAGGTGTCAATGTCGCGCCGTAGTACCGACCGACAAAAGGGCTTCACCATGGTGGAGCTGCTCGTTGTCGCAGTAGTGTCTGCACTCATTTCGGGTATGATATTTGTATTCTTCTGGTCTTCGTTTAGGTCGTTTTTTAACATCCAGGAAACGTCGATAGCGGCAAGCGACAAGCTTCGTGTCGTCTACCGGATTTCACAGGTTCTAAGGAGTGGAACGACTATTACCGAGGCATCAAGCACTGCGCTTACCATCTATGCCTACTTTTCACCGCAGGACAGTACGCTGTCTCAGGTGCGCTACAGCTACGATGCTGGCGCAAAAACACTCAGCGTGACTCGTATACCTGCGCAGGGCACAGCGCCTAATTACACCTACCCACCTGCCTCAGGCGTCACGGTGACGTTGCTAAGAGGCTTCACCGCCACGGGCAGTGTCTTTAGCTATAAAGATGCCAACGGCTTTACAGGGCCGTTTACGACCAATACCTACAAAGACATAAAAGAGGTGACCATTGACCTAAATAGCGCCAGCGGGCGCGAGACTAGTGCTAACCAGCTAAAGACCAACATCGTACTTAGAAACAGAAAGACGAATCTATGAGAATGCGTAGTTTTGGAAAAACAACCTCGCGAGCAAGACAGGGCGGTTCAATGCTTATCTCGGTGCTCGGGTTCATCGTTATCTTTTCGATCGTTGCAGTTTCTGTCGGAACGATGATCGTCACAACAGTAAGTTCAACTAGGCGTACTCAGAGTAGCGAGACCGCCTTTAACGTCGCCGAGGCAGGGTTGAACTACTATCTTTGGCATCTCAACCATAACTCCGCAGATCTCAAAGATGGCCAATCAACACCCGCTACACCAACCGCTCTTGGGTATGGTCCTTACACGCACGATTACTTCGACATATACGGCGAAAAACTAGGAACTTACACGCTATATATTCAGCCAGGTGCGGTCGGTTCAACGACTGTCACGGTGCGCTCGATCGGCGAGACAATCGGGTTCATGCCGGTCAAGCGAACGATCGAAGCGAAGATTGGTGCGCCGTCATTCAGCACCTATGCAGTTGCCGGGAACACTGCGCTCTGGTTCGGAAATACGGAAAGTACACAGGGCCCAATTCACTCGAACATAGGTATAAAGATGGATGGTGGGAACACGGACCAGGTGACAAGTGCAAGTGCAACCTATGTAGTTCCAAGCTGGAGCGGTAATGGTGCTGGTACTACGAAACCGGGGGTGTGGTGTGACTCGAGTGTAGTGAGTCCAATAAACTGCAATACTCGTTCAAAAACAAGCTGGAGCTACCCAGTACCAGCAGTTGATTTCAATAAGATCAGCGGAGACTTGTGCGCCCTTAAAAAGATCGCAACTAACAACTCTGCAGCGAATGCCTGCACGCTCAGCCCCGCCCGTACAGACAGCTATGTGCCACGAGTTAACGCCGCCTACACAGCTACCGTAGGGTATCTGATTACTTTAAACAGTAACAATACGTATGACTTAGAGAGAGTTACCAACGAGAGGGATAATAGAGCAAATTATAACCTTGCATTGACAAGAACCGTGGTGCAAACTGGCATACCAATCCCAAGTAACGGAGTGGTCTTTGTTGAAGATAACGTATGGGTCCGATCGCAACAGCCACAAGGGTTTACGGGGAGGGTTACTATCGCATCTGCTCGGCTTGCAGTTTCAGGCGATAGTAAGATAATTGTGGCAGATGACATTTTATACCAAGATAAATATTCAGGAGCAAATACCGTAGGATTGATCGCAGAAGGTAATGTCGAGCTTGCTCCGTACATTGGCGCGCCCGCAGAAGTAGACGCTGCAATGATCTCGCAGCTTGGATCGGTCGGTATACGACAAAAATACCTTGGGACAAACACCTATGTTACAGGCTATCCAAATAGTGCCCAGCAACTGACTTTTTTCGGCTCACTAGCGAGTAATCAGGAATGGACGTGGTCTGTCCAGCTATGTGGAACGGTATCAAATGCTTCTTGCTGGGCCGGGTATCGCTACACGCTTACTACCTACGATGAAAATCTTCGGTATTCTCCACCTCCAAACTTTCCGGTGACCAGTAGCTTCGACCTACTGTCGTGGCGTGAAGTCATCATCAATCCATAGCGAGTAGATGATAGCGATAGCATGAGGGTATGATCTTGCTTTTAGTGTAGTAGGGTGGGGTCTTCCAGCACAGTGCATCGCGGGTATCTCTCTCTCAGAGGTATTAAAAGAACCCCTTGCGGGGCTCTTTTAATTTGCTATCCTCTGTGTTGACTAGACAGATTCGCGCTTGAAGGTTGAACCACCAGATGTGTTCTCGAGGTTTGTCTCAAGGACGTAACCAGTACACTGGCGGTCTGGAGCTGTACCAGTACAGCCAGATGGTGCGTAGAAGTAGTTGTAGGTACCTGCTACTAGCGCGCCGTCAGTGAGGTCCTGGTTTGTCGCATCTTTTGGATCTGCGAATGACTTCAGGTCAACTTTGAAGTCAGCAGCATTGAGCTGCCGCCAGGTACCAGCAGTTGCTGGGTCAGAGTTGATTTCCGCAGTGTCAGGGTAGTAACCCTTGTTTGCATAGAACGCCTCGAGGACGTTTGCAACTGCGTTGATGTCTGTTTTGCGCTCAGAGTCACGCGCTTTTTGTTGGACGCCTGAGAAGGTCACGATGACCAACGTGGCGAGGATACCGATGATCACGATAACGATCAAGAGCTCGACGATCGTGAAGCCGGACTGTTTTTGCTTAAGTGAGACCATGTAGCCCACCCTCCTTAAGTAAATTTGTTTAGTTGTTTACATGATATCCCATAAAAATAGTACGGGCATCTAAGAGACATTATAACCGTAAGCGCTAAGGAGTCAACGGTTTTTAGCTACCGACGTTCTGGGAAAGACTTGCGATTGGCCCCATGACGCTCGCTGCGACCAGTCCGACCATGCCACCCATGATCACGATCATGACTGGTTCGAGGATCGAACTGAGGCTGTCGATGATAGCGTCGACCTCTTCATCGTAGAAGTCGGCAACCTTTACGAGCACGATATCGGTTTGTCCAGTTTCTTCACCAACGGCGAGCATCTGCGGGACGATACCAGGGAAGAGCTTGTTGCCTTCAATCGCCTCAGAGAGCTGGCGGCCGTTCACGACTTCGTTAGCGGCAGCGTCGATTGCTTTGCGGTAGACGTCATTGCCTACGGCTCGCGACGTAACCTTCAGCGCCTCGACGACGCTCACGCCGGCGCCTATGAGCGCAGCGAATGTTCGAGTGAAGCGTGCAACTGCGATTTTGGTGATGAGGTTTTTAAGTATCGGTATTTTGAGCGCTAACGAGTGGAACTGGTAACGACCGGCGGGGGTCTTGATGTAACGTCGTAGACCAAAGACGAGCAGGGCGGTGCCACCGATCATGATGTACCAGTAGTTCGTCATAAAGCTACTGATGTCGATCATTACCTGGGTAATGACAGGCAGTTTTGCGTCTGGCCCACCGATATCTTTGAGGATGGCCGCGATGCGAGGGATGATAAAGATCATCAGACCCATAAATGCGCCGAGTGTCAGGACGAGCAGTACCATCGGATACGTACTGGCACTTTTAATTTTTTTACGCATGCTAGCATTTTTCTCGACTTGAGAGGCAAGGCGCTTTAGGATGTCGTCGACGATTCCGGCAGCTTCACCGGCACGGACCATGTTAACGAAGATGTCACTAAAGACGTCAGGGTGCTTTCCCATGGCGTCAGCGAGCGAGACACCGCTCTGTACATCTTTAACTAAATCACCGATTACTTCACGAAGCGTTGGGTTCTCGACCTGGGCGTAGAGTGTGTTAAGCGATCTGAGTAGTGGCACTCCGGCGCTGACCATTGTGCTTAGCTGGCGGGTGAAAAGAACAAGGTCGGTGATCTTTACTTTTGGCTTGAAGATCCCTTTGCCACCCCTTTTTACATCCGACATGAGCTCTATGCTAATGGGCTTGAGGTTCTGTTTGTTCATGAGCGCCATCGCGGTAACTTTGTCGGTTGCCGTGATGACACCACCAACAGTCTTGCCGGCGCTATTTGTAGCCTGATAACTAAAACTTGGCATGGGTTATTCTCGGGTGACCCTTAGGATCTCTTCGATGCTTGTTTGTCCTCGAAGCGCCTTGATAAATCCGTCGGTTTGCATGGTCATCATACCTTCTCGCACCGCTTGTTCCTGGATGTCATTGCTAGTCGCATTTGCCACGATTAGTTTCTGGACTTCGTTGGAGTTTGCAAGTGTTTCGTAAATACCCATGCGACCTTTGAATCCGGAGTGGTTACATTCCTCACAACCCTCGGGGTTAGGTCGGTAAAGACGCGTAATGGTAGTGTCGGTGCTCGACAGGTCGGTACCAATGTCGCTGCCGATGCCTTCGGACGTAGCCTGTTTCTCAAGTTCGTGCATGTAGTGCATCATGCCAGTGCGCTGGAGGCCAAACATCTCGCCGATACCTATGAGTTCTTTCTGTTCAGGAGTGTAGGATTGTTTACATTTCAAACAAAGTCGTCGCACGAGACGCTGTCCAATGACAATTCGTACAGTACTGGCAATCAGGAAGGGTTCAATGCCCATGTCTAGTAGACGTGGCAGACATGTTGCGGCGTTGTTGGTGTGTAGGGTGCTGAAAACCAAGTGACCGGTTAGGGCTGCCTGGACGCCCAGGTTGGCAGTTTCGCCGTCACGGATCTCACCAACCATGATGATGTTTGGGTCCTGGCGCAGGAGAGCGCGGAGGCCCGCGATGAAGGTCATGCCGGCAACGGGATTGACTTGGGTTTGGTTGGCGCCGACGATTTTGTATTCCACCGGATCTTCAACGGTTGAGATGTTGACATCGGGCTTGTTGAGTATCGTGAGGGCGCTAAAGAGGCTAGTAGACTTACCCGAACCGGTTGGTCCAGTAACGAGGATCATACCGTGCGGTTGGACGAGTGCTTCGTTGATGGACTTCAGAGAAAAACCCCAGTAGCCGAGCTGCTCGAGTGTGAGTGCTTTGTTGCTCTCGTCAAGAATACGCATAACGACTTTTTCACCCTCACTAATCGGGAGTGTCGAGACACGCAGTGCGTACTTTTTCCCAGCGACAGTGATTTTGAACCGTCCGTCTTGCGGGACGCGACGTTCGTCGATCTTCAGGTTGCTCAGAATCTTTATACGACTGACAAGTGCTGCCATGACCGAACGCGGTAAGCGGTTGGCTTCTTTGAGCACGCCATCAACGCGGTATCGGACCTGTAGGTAGTCTTCGCGGGGTTCAATATGAATGTCGCTTGCGCTCGATCGGACGGCGTATTCAAGGATCAGGTTGACGGTTTGCGCAACTGGCGAATCTTCGGCGATATCTTCTTCCGAGACAGACTCCAGGTTGTCGGCAGCATCTTCTTCCTGGATAGCGATGACTTCGTCCAGTTCTTCTGCGACACCATCACGGTAATTTTCGAGCGTTTGTAGGATGTTTTCTTTGGTGGCGACAAAGAGCTTGAAGTCGGAGCCGATTTGTTTTTGGATAAAGTCGAGCCCCTGGACATCGTCTGGGTCTTCCATGGCGAGGTATTTGGTACCAGCTTCGATCTTGAAGATGACAGCGTTGTACTGGCGGGCCATTCGTTCTGGCAGAGTGCTCAGCACTTCTTTCGGTACTTCCTTCGTGGGGATTTCCACAAAAGGAATATCTGCATAGTCGGCGTAGAGTTGAGTGAGCTCTTTGTCGGTCCC
>CAYMMO010000002.1:10757-19135 GCA_964391615.1 uncultured Candidatus Saccharibacteria bacterium | reverse complement strand
GTGGACATGTCTAGTTTTATGACCAAAGCCTGCAAAGGCCGACCAGATTTTTTCTGTTCGTCCTTGAGCCGCTCCACCTGCTCATCTGTCAACTTATTATGTTCACGCAGTAAGCGAAGGATGGTGTCATCCGAAATTCTCATTCTGCATTTTAGTATACAGCAATGGTTATGCTTTTTTATCTGCCTACCTCCGTCGTATAGTAGAAAGCATGGTGCATATAGCAACCGAAGCCGATATGAAGAAGTTTGGACTCAATTTGGGAGGCCTGTTAAGGGGTTCCGAGGTTTTTGAGCTTGTCGGTGACGTTGGGGCAGGAAAGACGACCCTCGTCAAAGGAATTGGCGAAGGACTTCAGGTGGATGACGACGTGCAAAGCCCGAGCTTTACACTTTCAAGGGTCTATGGGGCGCGCGATAGTCTTGAGTTACACCACTATGACCTGTATCGGCTACAAGATGCCGGGGTGCTTGGCTATGAATTTGCCGAATCAGTCGATGACCCGAAAGTGGTGACCATAGTCGAATGGGGCGAGACGCTCGGGGATGTGCTGCCAGGTGAGCGGGTAGTCATAAAGATTGACTACACACCCGACGGAGAAGGCAGAGAGATCTCAGCATCGGTTCCTGACAAGTATGCGTATTTAGGAGAGGCACTTTCATGATGTATCTTGGCATCCGAACCGATAGCCCAGTGGCTGAATTTTATCTCTACGATGCGACAACACGAGTTGCTGAGCATACGTGGCAGGCAGACAGGCAGTTGGCGAAAGGACTTTTGGGCCAGTTGGAAGAATTCCTGACATTGCATGAAACATCGTTTGAGGAGCTGTCTGGCTTGTTTGTATTTCGAGGTCCAGGAAGTTTTACGGGCCTTCGCATAGGTATCACGGTAGTCAATACTATGGCGTATGCGCTGCATCTTCCAGTCGTAGGCTCAGAGGATGAATCGTGGATTGACCACGCCCTTCGTCGCCTCCAAGATGGCGAAGACGACAAAGTCATTCTGCCATTCTATGGCGCCGATGCTAGGATCACCAGTCCGAAAAAGTAGTTTTCACGTTTCCATAACTAGCGTATAGTTTTATATAGCGGACGAGGTGACGAACCTACTACTCATCGCCTGCCGTGACATCAGGAAAATTTATAGTTTTATGATCTTTGTGACTGCGTGACTAGAGAAGTGATAGCGATTGTCAGTAGCCCAGGTCACCGAAACGTTCTAGAAAGGACACCACTATGATAGAAGCACTCATCGCAGTTGTCGGTGCTGTTTTTGGCGTAGGCGCAACTACTGTCTACACACAGCGAAAGGGCTCGACTGCCGCCCGCCAAGCAGACAAGATTGTCTCTGACGCTAAGCATAAAGCCAGTGACATCGTGCTTAAAGCAAAGGATGAAGCGCTGAAAGTTGCCGAAGAAGCAAAGCGTGAAGAAGACGAGCACCGCAGGGAACTCAAAAAAGCCGAGAATCGTGTCGCCGACCGAGAAGTCAATCTTGACCGTAAACTTGAAGAGCTTGACCGACGTGCCGAGAAACTTCGTGCCAGCGAGGATGAAGTTGAGACGCTGAAGAACGAGATTCGTGACATCCGTACTAAACAGCAAGATAAACTCGAAAAGATCGCAAAACTTAGCAAGAAAGATGCCGAAGCTCACCTGTTGAAAATGACAGAGCGAGACATCAAGGAAGACCTCAAGGGTCTCATAGTTAAGCTCCAAAAAGATGCTCAGGATGACGCCGAAGAGCGTGCCCAGACGATACTCGTGACCGCTATGGAGCGTATGAGCTCGGAAGTAACTGCCGAGCGAACCGTCACTGCTGTTAAGTTGACTGACGAGGAGATGAAGGGTAGGATTATCGGTAAAGAAGGCCGTAACATCCAGGCTTTGCAGCGCGCAACCGGTGTAGACATTTTGGTTGATGACACGCCTGGGATGATTGTACTCAGTAGCTTTGACCCAATCCGCCGTCAAGTAGCTCGACTCAGTCTCGAGATGCTCATGAAAGATGGTCGCGTACATCCTGCCCGCATCGAAGAAGTTGTCGAAAAAGCGCACAAGCAAATTGACAAAGATGTTGAGCGAGCCGGTGAAGATGCCGCTCGTGAGTGTGGAGTTGTCGGTATACCAAAAGAAATGCTTCGATTGCTCGGAGAACTCAAATTCCGCACCAGCTACGGTCAGAATGTTCTTAAGCACAGCACCGAGATGGCGCACCTGTCAGGACTTATCGCCGAAGAAATTGGTGCCGACGTTCGTATAACAAAAACCGCAACGCTGCTGCATGATGTCGGTAAGGCCGTCACCCACCGCATGGAAGGCAAGCACCACCACATTGGCGCTGAGCTTGCTCGCAAGTACGGTATGAGTGATGCAATTTGCCACGCTATAGAAGCGCACCATGATGATATAGAAGCGACTACTCCAGAAGCGCTGATCGTTCGTGTGTGCGACGCTCTCTCTGCCGCACGACCTGGTGCCCGCAACATTTCGGCCGAGAACTTCGTCGAGCGTATGCGTGATCTCGAAAATGTGGCGATTAGCTTTGACGGTATCGACAAGGCGTACGCAATCTCCGCTGGACGCGAAGTCCGTGTCATCGTACGGCCTGAAAAGATCGATGACCTTAGCAGCATCAAACTTGCTCGGGACATCGCTACTAAGATCGAGTCGACTATGCAGTACCCGGGGACCATCAAGGTCAACGTTATCCGTGAGACGCGCGCGATAGAATTTGCTAAGTAGTATACTAAAACCATGGCTGACTTAACGCGAGCCGACGTCCAGCACGCCGTTCAAGAAGCGATGCACCATGTGTCGAACGAAGTGGCGCATATCGCTCATGTGGTCGACGGCATGAACCGCGTAAGTCAAGATGTTCGCAACCTCACGGCCCGACTAGGCAATCTCGAGCAATCTGTTCATCAAATGCAAAATGTACTTGCAAGTACCTCTGGTCGATCTTCGACCGGAGGGCTCGAGTCACAGGTTGCGCAGCTCATACAGGAGATGAACGACCTACGTTCACGCTTTACGGCGGTTGAGCAATTTTCAAAGCAGATGAGTGACTACGTGCAGTCACAGATAGACCGTGATCGTGAGGACCGACAGTACCGCACCGGGTAACCACTTTTCAAGCAGACTGACATCTGTTACAATCAGCACTGCTATAAAGCACGTCGGGGAGTAGCGCAGTTGGTAGCGCACGCGGTTTGGGACCGCGGGGTCGCAGGTTCGAATCCTGTCTCCCCGACCAAAATGAATGGCCGTCTAAAAGAGGGCTATTTATTTTGGTAAATCGTATATGCTTTTTCATTGTCTCGGCTTATACTCAAAGCCATAACAGGAGGACTTATGGAACCCGAGACACAACCTCAGGAAACGACTCAAGAAACAGTGCAAGAGGTATTGCCCAAGACAACGTTTTGGACACGCAAAAAGAAGCTGCTGTATGGCGCGCTCGGCGCAGCTCTTGTCGTCGGTGCCGGGCTTTCGTGGTATCTCCTTCAGGGCGAAAGCAAATCAGACATTGCACAGTTTGTAGCCAACAAAAAGACTGCATCTTTGAAAGTCAAAGAAGAGGAGCCGCTTACAAGCTCGATTGATTGCGGCGACAATGCCGGGTTTGCAGACGAGTCGATCGGTATGAAGTTTTGCTATCCAAAAACCTGGGGTACGCCGAGTGTTTTGGGGGCAAAACTTGATCCTTCAGATCCGGGTTACAGGCAGGTCGTGAAGTTTTCTAGCATGCCCTACGTGCAAGTTGGGGGAGTCAGCGACGACTGGACAACCACGATGGGACGAGACGGTACCTGTTTTGACCCCAGTAATCAAGTTCCTGAGTTGAGCAGTTACAACACGGCGTGGCACAGCCAAGAAGGCACTGGAGCTGATCTAGAATTTGCTATGCGTTCCTTACCTTCATCGGTTGGCGGCTATGCCCTCACAGAAGAGGTGACAAACATTCTGCAATCAGGCGTGTGCATCAAAGGCTACAAAGTCATCAATGCTCCGCACTACCGCGTCGGATCACTAAGTTACTATCGTGATTTCGTTGAAGCATCGGGGATCACTACTCCTGCTCTGCATGTTGCCGAGCCGAACGTACTTGCTTCGACACAGATGCGGCAAGACATCGACGCGCTTATGGCAAGCCTCGTGAGCTACTGATAGCGCGTATACTAGGAGTATCGGGGTGTGGCGCAGCTCGGTAGCGCGCACCGTTCGGGACGGTGAGGTCGCTGGTCCAAATCCAGTCACCCCGACCACGTAAATGAAAGGAAACTCCTATAATGACCCAAAAACAACCACCTTATCCTGCGCCTGACTTTTCACTCATCGGCAGTGATGGCGAGCGCCACGAATTAAAAGACTATGCCGGCTCTTGGCTTGTGCTCTACTTTTATCCGAAAGATGACACGCCAGGCTGTACCACTGAAGCGTGTAGTATTCGCGATGCACGAGATGAACTCATTGCGCTCGGCGCGCAGGTTGTTGGTATCTCTCGTGACACTCCCAGTGATCATGAGAAGTTCAAAGCAAAATATTCTCTGAACTTTACGCTACTGAGTGACCCGCGGGCAGAAATACATACCGCCTACGGCTGTTGGGGCAAGAAAATGTTTGGGGTTGAAGGAGCGCTTCGTAAGACCTTTATCATTGACCCAACTGGAACGGTTAGAAAAGTTTATGGTCGAGTCAATCCACTTGGTCATGGCGACAAACTCGCGCAGGACCTTAAGGCGCTACAAAACGCCTAGCGGGGCAACACACGGCGCACCAGGGGTAGTTTTATAAGGACGAGAAATAGCAGTAGTACTGCGGATGCCATAAGACCATTGAGCCAAAAGTTCGAGGTGACGGTGACAAACGTGACGATAAATGGCAGTACCAGCGCCTGAAGGCAATAGGCAGTAAGTGAAGCGGTACCAAAGGGTAACAGTATCCAGTCTAGCCATTTGAGCAGCCAGCCCTTCAGGAGATGGAAGAGTGCTAAGAGACCCGAAAACCACGTGAAGGCGAGGAGTACTCGTAGCGGTGCCATCGGGTTGTTTGAGAACAATGGGTCGATGTTTGCACGTATAGACACATAGGTCTCACGTGTAAGCGTGTGTGGTTTTGGCGACTCGACGTAGCTCCAGCCATGGACCATGAAATAACTTAGCGCAAAGGTCATGAAGGTGATAGCGATAAGGCTTGCCATAATGCTCTTTTTGAGAAGTGGATTCGCCCGCAGCCAGCCAGTAATCGCTTCTAGCTTCCAGCCCAACAAGGCGGCGCCAAAGAAAAGGATTTGCCACTGCAGCCCCGCTTCGTTTATGGGGAGTAGCCAGCTTAGGGCATAAAGGCTCACCGAAATTAGCGCCCCTATCCACCACCACCCCTTGCGGATCAGCCATAGGAAGAGAGGAGTTACAGCGAGCATGATGGCGTATAGCCTCAGGAAATAGATCCAGTCACCAGTGAAGTTCGTGGAAATTACCTGGGTGACGTAGGTAAAGAGCGAGCTTACTTGGGTGCTGTCGGGCAAGCGGGGGAGGCGAGAGCCATCACCAGGTAGGAGTACGCTTAGAGCAACAACGACAAACGTTATGAGCACACCCCACATGTAAAGCATAGCGGCCCGCGACAAGAGTTTTTTGGTGAGTACCCTGAGGGGTGTATGGGCCCCTTTGTATGCGCGTAGATACCCGACCAGTAGACCGGAGATGAGGAAGAAGCCTTCGGCTGCCGATGCCCACAGCTTACCTTGGCCAGTCATGTACTGAAAAGGACTGGGCCAAAACTGTAAATGGTCGAGGATGATCACACAGATAAAAAACCCGCGGAGCAGGTCGAGTTCATGTATGCGGCGACTCTTATTTTCGGCAGACATTGCCTTCTAGTATACCAGTTTTCCTGAGCCGTTCCTGAGACATGCGCAGAAAGTCCATGCGTATATGTATACGTGTACAAAGATGTGTGAAACCACTACGTAAAGATTATCGTGGGCGCTTTTTGGCGCGTACATGTGCTTCATACACGAAGCGGTCCTCGATGATACGAGGCTCAAACCCGCCAAATTTCCTGTGTGCTGCTGCTTCGATAAGTGCGTCAGCAAACGTAGGGTTTTTGGGCAGTAGTGACCCGTGCAAGTAGCTTCCAAATACGCAACGGTAGATGGCTCCCTCGGTCTTGTCTTCTCCGTTGTTGCCCGCGCCTTTGCGCACGACACCCAGCGCTGGCTGGTCATCGTCGAGCACCGTGAGTCCAGAATGATTTTCATATCCGACGAGCTCGCCAAATGGTGTTTCGGTCACAATGTTGCCGATTAACCTGGTTGGTCCAGCGTGAGTCTCCATCTTGAACAAGTCGATACCAGGAATTTCCAGACCTTCAGCTGTTCGGAAAAAGCGCCCAAATAACTGGTAGAGGCCACAGATCATGAGCATGGGCACGTCTTTTTCAGCAAGAGTATGAAGAGTGTCGCCGATGTGCACCAAATCGTCTTTAACGAGGTCTTGTCCGGAGTCCTGCCCACCTCCCCCGATGATGATGTCTATGTCGGACGGAAATGGCTTGCCAGGGTTATGCTGTACTAGTTCGGTTTTGTAACCATGCCATTCAGCCCGTCGCAGAATAGTCAGAACATTGCCCCAGTCGCCGTAGATGTTCATATCTCTTGGGTAGAGGTGCAGGATACGCAGTATTTTTGGTTTGCTCATTCGATAGGCTCCAAGGTATGGGTTTTGGCTAGTTCCCGACGAAGCGACAGCATAGCGGTGTAGGTGCAGTAGATACGTCGACGACCCGAAGTTTTGTCTATGAATTGTCGCAGTGCATCACCGAGCTTGGTCTCGACCGAACTAACATCGACGAGATCGTACTGTAGTCGAAGCGCCATGTCGTATGCACGAGTGCCCGATACCATCTCTACTCCACTGCCCGTAAGGCTCTCGAAGCTCACGTCCCACAGCCAAGACATGTCTCGACCATCGGCGTAATTGTCGTTGATCGCAATCATAGTGCTGGCTGGCGTTTCAGCGTATGAGCTGAGCGCAAGTCGAAAACCACTCGGGTTTTTTACGAGCACAATTTCTAGAGGCTCGCCATCGATCTCCACTGCCTCGCCTCTTCCGAATGCCGGTTTTACTTCGGCAAGTTCCTCGAGTAGCTTGCGTGACTGCTCCGGGGATGCCCCAAGTATGAGACGAGCTAGTGTGAGAGCGGCAGCCGCATTCAAGACGTTGTAGAG
This sequence comes from uncultured Candidatus Saccharibacteria bacterium, assembly GCA_964391615.1. Classification (GTDB taxonomy): domain Bacteria; phylum Patescibacteriota; class Saccharimonadia; order Saccharimonadales; family Saccharimonadaceae; genus CAYLGT01. The sequence continues at coordinate 11,899 of CAYMMO010000002.1, read as the reverse complement.
CCCATCGATTTTCAGTTCGACTGTCTTTTGTGGTTTGTCACCGAACGAAAATACTGCATGGTGATTGTCGATACTTTCCAAAATGACGTCGCCTTTATGAGGGTGCGGTAATTTCACGGTATTTTTTGTACCGCCATGGAGCTCGGCGTCACTTGGGAAGTGTACTCGGAGCTCACCACTAAGACCGAAGTACTGCACTTTGCGGTCTCGGTCCAGCTTGTGCCCAAGCTGTCGAACAAGCTCATCCTCACGGTTTAGGACGATTCCTTCGGTAGTGGCCTCGACGACCTTTGAGAGCAGTTTTGCGGTATGGTCGATCTCTCCAAACCTGTCGAGTTGGTCGCGCAGTACGTTGAGGATAAGACTATAGCGAGGCTGGATCTGTCGAACGAAATGCACTGCATGTGCTTCGTCGAGCTCGATAACGGCGATGTCGGCATCCAATTTGCCGCTAGCGTCGACATGGTCGAGCAGGCTGGCGACGATACCGCGTGTAAAGTTACTGCCACTTGGGTTCGTGAAGACCTTGAGCCCCGCTGCACGCAGGAGCTGTACGACCATTTTTGTAGTGGTGGTTTTGCCGTTGGTTCCCGAAACTACCACGACACCACGAGGAAGTTCACCAAGTGCACGCGGCAAAAAGTTGCCGTCAAGTTTTTCCACCACGAGTCCGGGAAGCGCGGAGCCACCACCACGAAGGCGCATGGCTCGTTTGATAGTTTTACCGATGACACGGGTATGTTTGTGGGGTAACATCTGGGCCTAGTATAACGCCTCGCCGTGAGACTATAAAGTCAGGGGTGAACAGTGGTACAATAAACATATGCTTTTTGTCTCCTTGCTGAGGTGGTGGTATGGTGTGGGCTGGCAAGGCCAGGTTGCCGCTGTCCGCCAGCGACTTTCGCGCGATGCAGATTTTTTCTCGTTTGACCAAAACGTACGAGAACTTTTTCAACCGTTCAAGCAGATTGATGCCGATACACCGCGTCGCGGATCACTCGACGTTATGCTCCGAGCCGGTTTTGATAAGTTGTTCTCTCGAGTGTTCGGTGCGGTTATCCGCAGTAGCTTGATATTTTCTGGGCTTATTGCCATGGTGCTTGAGACTGCAGTTGGCCTACTCCGCTGGATTGCTTGGCCAC
>CAYMMO010000002.1:2590-10747 GCA_964391615.1 uncultured Candidatus Saccharibacteria bacterium | reverse complement strand
TCACGCCGCTCCTGGCCGGTCTGTGTATAGTCTTAGCATTTTCGGGGTACACGCCATGGCAGTAATGTTTGACTACAACAGTGAACGAGCACAGCTTGCTCGGTTGCAGCGTCGAGTTGGCGGCAAGATGTCGCAGTACGTACTTCTGACGATCGTGAGTCTTGTGGCGCTAAGCCTTTTGTCATTTATGTTCATTGGAAGTGTTGGTTGGGTGTTTGTTGCTTTGGCGCTGTTAGTTTTTATGCCCTATACCTGGGAACGGCATTTGCTCAACGCTCTCCCAGCTATCAAGGGTGGCGCTATGCATGATCGGCTGGAAGTTGCACTGTTGGCACGCATGCCACGTGAGCTTTCTACCAAAACTTTACTCCACACGTTGCCACAAGTGACAAGTGCACAGTTTGTGATGGTTCGCTCTGGGCTGTCACCAAAGCTACTTGAAGATACCTACGAGGAAACACCAGAAATACTTAGTTTGGCATGGTCGGCAGTTTCCGATCTCCAGCCTGAGGGTGTCGTGACAGGAGCAACGCTGCTCGCAGCACTCGTAAAGGTTTCGCCAAATTCTCAGAAACTGTTGCCACATTTGCAGCTCGATGTAAAAGATGTCGAAGCAATGGCCGGGTGGTATGCGCACCTAGATGAACTCATAGCAGCATATAAGATGCCGCGTCGTACGGGTGGTATCGCACGTGACTTAGGATTTGGGTATATGCGCTATCTTGATCGGTTTGGTACGAATGTTTCAGATCGCGTGATGGGTATGGGGCATATTCAGGTGGACGTAGCATCGCATAGGCAGGCACTAGAGTTTATGACGAAGACGTTTGGGTCTAGTGGACGGCAGAATGTCGCCCTCGTTGGTTCGCTTGGCGTTGGTAAAACTTCCGTCGTATATGCCTTTGCAGAACAGCTAATGGATGCCAGCAACCATTTACCAGCAAGTCTTCGGTTTCGCCAGATTATTAGTCTGGATTCGAGTGCGCTCATCTCTGCTGCGAGCGGACGGGGTGAACTCGAGGAACTGCTAAACAGACTTTTGCTCGAAGCGTATCATGCGAAAAATGTCATTCTGTGTCTCGACGATGCGGAGCTTTTCTTTGCAGAAGGAGTTGGTTCGGTCGATCTAAGCAACGTACTACTGCCAGTACTCGATGGTGGTGGGCTCAGGATCATCCTGACTATGGACGAACAGCGCTGGCTGCACATCGCTTCACGCAATCCTGCGCTCGCAGCGGTGCTCAACAAATTTAGCATTACACCTGCCAGCGAGAGCGAGACGATGGCGGTTTTGCAGGATCAGCTCATACCAGTTGAGTTTAGCCAGAAAGTTACTTACATGTACCGGGCGCTGCGTGAGTCAATTCGACTGAGTGAGCGATATCTGCACGACCAGTCTCAGCCCGGTAAAGCACTCCGAATACTCACTGCCGCTGCGCGCACGGCTGAAAATGGAGTGATAACTGCTGTATCGGTCCAGCGAGCTGTCGAGCAAATGCAGGGTGTAAAAGTTGGTCGTGTAAATGACGATGCCGAAAAGCAGACGCTGTTAAACATGGAAGCACTCATACATAAGCGTATGATCAACCAGGTTCATGCGGTTGAGGTTGTAAGCGATGCGCTGCGACGCGCCCGTGCTGGAGTGCGGAACGAACAGCGTCCAGTAGGTACATTCCTGTTTCTTGGCCCAACCGGTACAGGAAAAACGGAGCTCGCTAAGAGTCTTGCTGCGGTGTACTTTGGTGGCGAAGACCATTTGATACGTGTCGACATGAACGAGTTTGTCAGTAGTAACGATGTCGCGCGACTGATCGCCGATGGTGCGGATGATCCGATGAGTTTGACAGCTCAGGTTATGAAGCAGCCGTTTTCGGTGATCCTTCTCGACGAGATAGAAAAAGCTCATCCGAGTGTGCTTGCGGCACTACTGCAGGTGCTCGACGAAGGCATACTTCGTGACAGTAACGGCCGAGAGATTAGTTTCCGTGACACAATCTTCATCGCCACCAGTAACGCCGCGAGCGATCAGATACGGCATCATGTGGAACAAGGTGAAGCACTGGAAGATTTCGAACGAGACCTTATAAGTAACTTGGTGAGTTCGGGAGATTTTCGCCCAGAGTTTTTGAACCGTTTCGACGAGGTCGTATTGTTTAAGCCACTCGGCAAAGAAGAGCTTTATCAAGTTATCGATCTTATGGTGGCCGGTACAAACAAGACGCTGGAGCCGCAAAAGATCAGCCTGGTGCTTACCGATGCCGCCAAAGACAAACTAGTAGAGCTTGGGTATGACCCTCAGCTTGGTGCGCGTCCACTGCGTCGAGTATTGCAAAGAAACGTCGAAAGCCTAGTGGCAAAAAGTCTACTTTCCGGAGAAGCTGTCGCTGGGCAAACGATCACCATAGACGCTGGTGACATAAAGAAATAACTGGGGTATACTAAGTCGTGCTACGCAGCTATGCGGGCGTGGTATAACGTTTATTACTCCTGCCTTCCAAGCAGGCAACGCGAGTTAGACTCTCGCCGCCCGCACCATAGATGAGCCGTTCAAGAAATCAGAATATTCTGATTTCTTTTCGTTATAATCGAATTATGAAGAATGATAAATATCGCCATGCACGTGGGGGATGGTCAAGAATCCTTGATGTCACCTGTGAGAAATGTGGCAGTCGTGTATGTTTCTATCAAAAAGACGGCCCAGGACCACTAAAGAGGATGTATGTAGACAGAATAATTAATCTTCAGCCATCTCAACCAACACTCGTATGCGAAAATTGTGATCACGAATTAGGTATAAGAATTAGCTATGCGAAAGAGAATCGTCCTGCCTATAGACTCTTCCAAGGTTCTGTAAACAAGAAAATTACAAAACAGGGTGTATTAGGGTAGTTCTGATTACGTCTACTAACCCGCACCATAGAAAAAACTCGATGACAGTCGAGTTTTTTCTATGAGGGTATAATTGCCTACATGAATGTTTTGTTTTTTCGAATAAAGCCAGGTCTCGATTTGAAAACTGAAATCGAGAAGAAGCTTAGCGAGCGCACTATAACGGCAGGATGTATTGTTAGCTGCGTCGGCGGTTTGAGCCAAGCTACAGTTCGTATGGCAGGAGCTACACCTGAGAGCCAGGATATTCGAACTTATAAAGGCGACTATGAGATTACTTCACTTGTGGGAACTGTTTCTACAAATGGGGTTCATCTACACATGTCTTTCTCTGACAGTGACGGCATTGTTCATGGTGGACATCTGAAGGAGGGCACTATAGTCTACCCCACAGCAGAGATAGCAATCGGCTACGAAGAGACAATGAGTTTTACGCGAGAGTATGACGAAGAAACAGGCTTTGATGAACTAGTGGTCAACTAGGCTATAATATCTACGTGCGCCCTGGTAGCTCAGTTGGGGAGCCTCAGCGAAAATAATCGCAAGACTGCTCTATCCAACTGATTTATTGCTACTAGGAAGCATGCCTTGCCCTGGTAGCTCAGTTGGATAGAGCAGGAGACTTCTAAGCTCAAGGCCGTTGGTTCGAATCCAACCCGGGGCACCAAAATAAATACAGACCCACGTGGTCTGCTTTTATTTTGGTCCATGATTTGAATCAACGGGATACGCGAAGCGGATCGGGCCGTTGGTTCGGCGTAGCGAAAAAGGAAACTCGTGCTCGCACGTGTCCCTTTTGAGCGGAGGAGCGCAGCGATATCCAACCCGGGGCACCATAAAACCTATGCTTGCTATTGAGTTGATAAAACCTAAACTCATACTATGAGTATCGCAACGCCCAATTGTCCGTTTGATCAATTTGACCATGTCTTCGTGCTTCTTGATGACCAAACGATACCAGACAAATGTGGGCTTTGTATAAAAAATGAGAGCTTCAAACCTGACGATTACAGATATCATTTCGATAGTGACACTTCGTTTGAAGCTGAAGGCTATAGGGACATGGCTGAAAGACCTGAACCCTCTCTGTTTCTATATTGTGATAAAATTTCAGATCAACTGTTCGAGATATCAATCGGAAATTTAGTTGCTACACCGAATGATCCTCTTGGCTGGTGGGCTCTGCAGTGTGTTTCAAAAGCTAGGATCGATTGCATTAATTATCAGCCAAGACTATTTTAGTTCGAAAAATGTCTAATAAAGGGCACCATGATATGAAATTAATTATTTTTTCTGGCCTTCCAGGTGCAGGCAAGAGTAAGCTGGCAAGTCATGCAGGGAATAGACTCTCTTTGCCAGTGTTTGCAAAAGATCAGTTAGAGGCGGCCCTGTGGAGGGCGGGTGTTGGTCCAGAAATGAATTCGGGATCAGTCGCCTATGATCTGCTAACTTCACTAGCTGAAGAACAGCTTAGTCTCGGAATTTCTGTAATTCTAGACAGCGTGGCTACCTCATCTACCATCAGGGAGACGTGGAGGGCATTAGCCCTAAAACACGGAGCCGCATTTTTGATAGTGGAATGTATTTGTTCTGATGAGGATTTGCACAAAGAACGTCTAACGGTTCGCAAAAGAGGCATAGAGGGCTGGCCAGAATTGTCCTGGGGGGATGTCGAAGAAGTCAGGAGCCGATATGAGACTTGGAGTGAACGGAGGCTTATTGTGGACTCAGCTGATGATTTCAATGCAAATGCGATGAAAATGATACAGTATATAAACTTTGATATCATTGAGGAATGAATGAAATCATCTTGATACTTGATCAACAGGAACAAGACCCTACTGTTTCTTCTGACAATAGAGCTAACTATCATTTACGTCATGCTGCAAGAGCCGTATTGCAGGATGAATCCGGCAAGGTAGCGCTTATGTTTGCCCAAAAGGTGCTATAGGGTAAATCATGAAAATCATAAAATTCCGTAGCAACTTAGTCCCACTTGTTCTCTCTGGAGAAAAGAACTCAACATGGAGACTCTTTGATGACAAAGACCTTACCGTTGGCGATAGTATAGAGCTAAAGAACTGGGAGACAGGGGAGACGTTTGGAGCTGCAAAGATCTCCAGAGTTGTTGAGAAGCCTTTTGCAGAACTTACTCCAGAGGACAAATTTGGCCATGAAGCATTTCAAACAGACGAAGAGATGTATAGAACGTACAGCCACTACTACCAGCAGCCAGTGGGGCCAGATAGCACTGTAAAGATACTCTGGTTCAACGAACTACATGAAACGAAAAAATCAATTCTATAAAAGCCATATGAATCATTCTTATTTTCAAAATGACGACGACAAGCGCAAACATATAAATGCCCTCATCGGCTACTTTTCGGAAGAGCGAGACGAAGAGGTTGGCTACATAGCCGCAGAACAGATTTTAGATTTTTTCCTGAACGAAACAGGCAAGGACATTTACCGCAAAGGCGTAGAGGATGCTCGTAAACTTGTTGTTGCGTCTCATGAAGATTTGACGGTGGAACTCGATGTGATAACTCCGGCTACAGAAGGAAAGTAGGCAGACGTATGAGTGAGCGATTATTTCTTCAGCCTCCAGAGATCGTAGAGGTGGATGGAAAAATCATCTTTCTGGCCGGTCCGATTCAGGGTGGTCCGAACTGGCAGCCAGAAGCCGGCAAACTTATCCATGGGTATAACCCTTCCATCGTAGTCGCATCTCCGCGGCGGGATTACGAAGCAGATGGCTTGGAATTTGTTTATGAACGGCAGGTTGACTGGGAGACGCACTATCTGCGTGCTGCGGGTCAAAGCGGCGTAGTGCTGTTCTGGCTGGCGAACCAGGTTCAGGAAACTCCGGGGAGGGCGTACGCACAAACGACTCGCTTTGAGCTGGCGGAGTGGAAGATGATGCATCAGCACGAAGGGGCAAAGCTTGTAGTCGGTATAGAACCTGGCTTTGGCAATGAGCGATACATACGTCGACGTCTGAGCCAAGATGTTCCAGATGTGCCGATACTCAGTAGCCTGCGGGACGCCTGTCGAGCCGCAGTGGACCTTGCTGCGTAAATTGTCCGTATCTCAAGCTGTCTTGGTCGAGCAGTATACTATTTGGCCTCTGTTTGGTACAATGATGGGTGCTTCGGCGACGCGGCGGACGTAGCTCAGTTGGTTAGAGCGCTGGTTTGTGGCACCGGAGGCCGTGGGTTCAAGACCCATCGTTCGCCCCAAAATAAGAAACCTCACCCGAGGTTTTTTATTTTGCTTCTGGTATAATTGTTGAGAATGAAATATGACATGAAAAAGGGTGCGAAAAAACAAAAAAAGGCCGTGTGGGCAGTTTTTTCTTTGATAGGGGTTTTGGCAGGCCTCTACTTGCTAGTGAATACTCTTTCGCCACTCACTGCGAGTGTTCTGATGTCGAGCGATGCAACTGCAAAAAAGCTTGTCAGCACTCAGCCAGTCATCAACGATGACCGTTTGTATGTTCCCAAGGTGAACATAGATGTCGCCATAGTGCCAGTCGGGGGGAATGAAACGCTGGCTCTGGAAAAAGGTGCCGTTAACCGCTCGCCAGCAAGTGGCAACCCAAAGGACGGTGGCAACTTTGTGCTTGCGGCGCACCGCTTTAATCTTGGTCTCACGCCTAGCCAGACACGAGCCCGCTCGCCGTTTTATCACATAAATAAACTTGCTGTGAGTGACGAGATATATCTTGACTACAAGGGCACGCGCTATGTCTACAAGGTAGTAGAGCGCAAGACTGTTTCACCTACAGCTGTTGAGATAGAGCAGCGAACTGACGATAACCGTTTGACTATGTACAGTTGTGAACTATCTGGGCCAAAAGCTGGTCGCGAAGTTGTGATTGCCGAGCCACAGGGTACCGTCGTATGGACTGACGGTACTCCAAAAATAAAAGCGCTCTAAAGACCGCTAAACATCTGAATATCTGCACCGATCGTGTTGAGTCGCTGAGCAAGTTGCTCATATCCACGGTCCATCTGATAGACCTTGCGTAACGTCGAAGTTCCAGGCGCCGCTAGCATAGCGAGGAGCACGACAACGGTTGGTCGAAGTGCAGGCGGGGCAACTACGTCAGCCGGCTTCCACTTGGTAGGTCCAGTGAGGTAGACTCGGTGCGGGTCAAGCATCTCAACTTTTGCTCCCAACTTTGTGAGCTCCAAAAAGTAGAGCGCGCGGTTTTCGTAGCTCCAGTCATGCACAAGCGTACGGCCTTCGGCTACAGTTGCAATGAGACCAAGGAACGGCAGGTTGTCCATGTTGACGCCCGGAAACGGTAGGGCGTGAAGTTTGTCTTTGGCTGCGATAAGTTTGGAGTGTTGTATAGTGACGTCCACGAGACGTGTTCGGCCATTTGCAGCAGGATATTCGTCAGTAAGTTCGTAGTTAAGCTTCATCTCGGCAAGCGTTGCGAGCTCGAGCTCGAGGAATTCGATAGGCGCGCGTTTGATGGTAAGTTCGGAGTCAGTTACTATTGCTGCCGCTATGAAGCTCATTGCTTCTATAGGGTCTTCTGAAGGGAAGTATTCGACATTTTTCTTTATGCTAGTACGTCCGGTAACGCGGAGTGTCGTAGTTCCGATGCCTTCGATCTTGACACCAAGTTTTTCTAAGAAAAAACAAACGTCTTGCACCATATAGTTCGGACTGGCGTTTCGGATGGTTGTAGTGCCATCGTAGAGTGCTGCAGCCATGAGCACGTTTTCGGTCACAGTGTCACCGCGCTCTGTAAGTACGATCGCTCTGTCTATCTTCTTTTTATGAACGGTCGCCTGGTCGAAATTGCTTTTAGCTTCGACTTCAAGCCCAAACTTTCGGAGTCCTGCCATGTGTGGTTCAACGGTTCGTGTGCCTAGGTCGCAACCTCCGGCGTAGGGAAGTCTAAACGTGTCGTATTGGTGCAAAAGCGGACCAAGGAACATGATGATGGTTCGTGTTTTTTCAGCCGCCTGTACGTCCATATCCTCTAGGCGTAGACGAGCCGGGGGCGTGATGAGTAAGTCGTTTGTGCCATCCATCCACCGGGTTTTTACGCCAATGCTGTGGAGCACTTCGATGATGCGATTTACCTCTTCGATGCGGGCAACGCGACGGAGTGTTGTTGTGCCTTTGTTGAGAAGACTTGCACAGAGGAGCGCAACTGCTGCGTTTTTGCTGGTTTTGACTTCTATAGACCCCGAAAGTTTTTTGCCGCCGTTTATGCGGAGGTCTGAGCCGATGGTATTTACCGAAACG
>CAYMMO010000002.1:1786-2580 GCA_964391615.1 uncultured Candidatus Saccharibacteria bacterium | reverse complement strand
AGAGCACCTCGCCGATGCGAGCAAGCATCTCGAGGCTGATGTTTTGACCACCTTTTTCTATGCGGTTTACAGCGCTCTGGCTAGTGCCGAGAGCCGTCGCTAACTGAGCCTGGGTCATAGATCTTGCGACTCGAGTTTCTTGGATAAGATTGCCGATACGGGTTTTGTACGCGGTCATGCAAGCACAAATATATCACATGCGATATGCAATGTATATATTTTTAGCTAAAATCGCCCAAAAATCGTACTTCAGGGACTATGGTGATATCGAGCTTATGTTTTACAGTTGTAATTATTTCCTGTGCAACTTCGTAAACTTCTTGAGCGGTAGCCTCGGGAAGTGTCTCTACTTTCAGCACATGGTCGGGGTGAAGTCGTACGTGATTCCAGGTTTGACCACGGGAGAAGCCCGCAGCAAGTAGGACATGTGCTGCCGAAGCACGGTGACTGTCGCCACCATGGATGCGGTTTTGCTCGTTGATGCGCTCTAAGGTTTTGCCGGATTCGTCAAAGCTCGCGAGCATGGTAGCTTTTTCGGTGCTGACCATAGGATTTTTAAAAAATGATCCCGCTGTTCGTTGTCCGTGTTTGTCGTTTGGATGGTAGAGAGAGCCGGCGCGGCGACGCGTTTCTATGATCGCTGCGCGACGCCCTGCGAGCGTTTCTATGTCTGAACCTAGTTCTTCTGCAACACTCACTGCGGCCGCGTAGCGCAGCTCATGTAGCTTAGTAGGGCTAAGTTTGAATGCTGCACGTAGGATGATGAGCTCTGGCTGAGATTGTAGTGAGCTTGC
>CAYMMO010000002.1:0-1776 GCA_964391615.1 uncultured Candidatus Saccharibacteria bacterium | reverse complement strand
AGAGGCATCGATGCGTCGAACTGCCATCGAGGCTTTGTCATAGACTTCTACGTAGAGCAGTGTGTCGGAGACTTGTTGGCCGTAAGCTGCGATATTACCAAAGATTGCTCCGCCGACGCTACTGGGGATTTCGCTCATAAGCTCAAGCCCCCATAGGTTTTTGCTAATCGCAAATTTAACTAGGTCGTCCCACCAGACACCAGCATCGACGATGACTATGCCACCACCTTCATCCATACTGCCTCCGTGCCACACGATAACTGTGCCGGGTAAGCCCTTGTCGCTGATGAGGCAGTTGGAGCCGAAGCCGAGTAGAGTGACGGGATGCTTTGTCGCTTCGTCCTGCAGTGCAGCCATGGTTTCCTCGATGTTACTACATTCGATGAGTGTTTCTGCGGGTCCACCGACCTGCAAGGAAGTAAAAGGAGCGAGTGGAGTTGCTAGGGAGGTCTTCATACTTCTAGTATATGCTTAGCAAATCGATAATGCACAGAGTATACTTTTGGTTAGCATTATGGTGAAAGCACACACTCCACTTAGCCCAGATGACCAGAGATTGTTAGATGAATATCTGACGAGTCTTGAGATGATGCCCCACAATACCCAGCGGTTATTTGCAATCGGTTTTCTAGGCCTACCAGGTAGTGGTAAGTCTACTATTGCCGACAAACTTGGCGTCAGGCTAGGACTCCCAGTCAATCGTAGCGACCAGATTCGAAGGTACCTGAACGAAAAAGGGTTTCCAGGTATAAGCCCCAGACAAGATATCATGGCGACAATGGCCGAGAACAGGACACTCTTCTATTATTCAAATAATACAAGCGCAGTCATAGATGCTAACTTTACGGAATATGCAGATGTTTCCAAGGAAAATGCTCGTAAGTATGGAGCCGAGCTCTTACTTATACAGCTCCAGTGTCCGGACGAAGTTGCGATAGAACGTTTAATGCTACGAAGCCAAACTGGGGACTCACGGGACTCGAGTGTCACGGCTGCGCAGTATGAGGATATAAAAAATAAAATTGCCTCGTTTACACCTGTAGATGATCCATATTTTGTCGTCGATACCACGCAGGATTTGGATGTACAACTAGATTCACTTTGTGATGCTCTGACCGCGGACGGGTACATATAAATCTCAGGCCAAGAAAAAAGAGCTAGACAAGCTAACTCTTTTTTCTTGGTACACCCGGCAAGATTCGAACTTGCGACACCTGGTTCCGAAGACCAGTGCTCTAATCCACTGAGCTACGGGTGCATAAGATGTAAATGATTTACTCTTCTATCATGTGTTCGAACGCGGTGACAATTTGCACACACCAATTCACACTTTTGAATTTCAGACTTTACTGCACCTATTCTACCAGTACTTGCCAGATAATTAATGGTGTTGACCTTGTTTTTTCCATCTAAGTGGTCAAAATCCATCACGTAGTACGGATATTTAGTACCACAATCAGCACATGGGGTTGATGATTTGACCTGCTGGATAAATTGTTGAATTTTCTGACGATACAGTTTATTTCGGTCCAAATATTGAACCTTGTTTTCTAAATAATGTCTTCTGCTTGCTGCTCTCTGGTCTTCAATATTCCTGTAAGCCATAGAAAAATTATAACAGAGTATGTATGTTCGATGCTTTGATCAGGTCTGCCGTCTGACAAATACCTCATCGGGGCTTGAATAAACAGGGGTAATTTGTTACATTATATGGGTTGTATGGGCCAGTAGCTCAGCTGGTTAGAGCACCTGCCTCTTAAGCAGGGTGTCGAGAGT
>CAYMMO010000001.1:33810-34895 GCA_964391615.1 uncultured Candidatus Saccharibacteria bacterium | reverse complement strand
CATTACGTACTTTAAGCGCGCACAAAAGATAAAGTCATATGGGTTCAGAAACATCGGCATCATACGTTCGCCCTTTTCTCTCAGGATAGCCAACGGCCTCAAGCTGCGAAACAAGCAACCACCTCTCGATCTCTTCTTCGGTCGAGGTGTCTACATCTTTCCAAACTTTACGACGTGGCCACTTCATATTTCAAAGTCAATCTCATTCATCTACGATGTCTCGTACGAGCGCTTCCCTCAGTTTGCCGACAAACACAATCAAGCATTTCTATCTTCACAAGTGAAGAAAACCGCCAAACGCTCAGATATAATCGCGACTATATCCAAAAACAGTCAACGCGAGATAGAACATTTTTACGAGGTGGCATCTGACAAAATCTCGGTGCTTTACCCAGCTGTTGATCAACGTGAATTTTATCGCCGCCCACCAAGCGACATTAAAAAAATCCAAACAAAGTACGGCATCAAGGGCCAGTACATCATGTTTATCGGCAACCTTGAGCCGCGTAAAAACCTCATAAACCTCCTGCTGGCGTATGAAAAACTGCCGAAAACGGTAAGGAAAAAGTACGCACTACTCCTCGTTGGCGCAAAGGGATGGCAGGACGGCGAGATATTTGAGACTATCGAGCGTCTCAAAAAACAAGGCAATACCGTACTTCTCCCGACGCAGTACGTAGTAGATGAAGATCGACCTGCGCTCATGAGCGGAGCGACTGTGTTTGCATACCCTAGTGTCTACGAAGGATTTGGCATACCACCACTTGAAGCAATGGCCTGTGGGCTCCCTGTGGCTTCAGCCGACAACTCATCACTACCTGAGGCCGTTGGTAACGCCGCACAGACCTTTGAAGCGATGTCGGTCGAGGATATGAGCGAAGCCATTCTGAAGATCCTCGAGAGTCCGTCACTCCAAAAGCGCCTCGTTCAAGCCGGATATGAACAGGTCGACAAGTTTTCCTGGGAGCACTCGGCGCAGCAACTCATAGAACTACTCGAGGAGTTGTCCTAAATGTCTACGACAATATGTTTTGACCTACGCTGCCTCCAGATCGGCCACGAAAGTCGAGGAATCGGCATGCACG
>CAYMMO010000001.1:30121-33800 GCA_964391615.1 uncultured Candidatus Saccharibacteria bacterium | reverse complement strand
AGCATCTAAGGCCCGAGGAAGACAAAGAGTACGTATTTTATGTCTTTGATGACTACGATCCTATACAGAAACTTGGTATAAAGCTCCAAGTTCCTTACAAGCTCGTCCAGACCCCTCGTGTAAAAAAATCGATCGACCGTCCACAAGATTTTTACTACCTCTCGAAGATTATCTGGCATAAATTTAAACCCCTCAGACACCAGCGCGTCGATGTGTTCGTTCAGTTTGATTTTATGCTTGGACTTCCTGCGATACCCGGTACAAAAACCATCCTCATCGCATACGATGTCATACCTCTCATCTTTGCTGCCGACTATCTGCCGACACCAGCCTTTGCATTTAGAAGTCACAAAGGCCCGCAAAAGATAAAAAAGGCCATACGGGCCGCCTACTACCGCTTTCGCTTCCGGCTTCACTACAAGAACTTTGAAAAAGCCGACCAGCTTGTCAGTATTTCTGAAGCAACCTCTCGAGACATCGTCGCTTACCTAGGCGTCGATCCCAAAAAAATAACCACCATTCCCCTTGCTCCAGTTTTTAATGAAACAAAGGCCATGCGGCCCAAACTCCTACCTAAGGATTTAAAAAAGTTCATATTTTACATTGGCGCAACCGACAGCCGAAAACGTGTCGAAGATTTGATAGCGGCCTTTAACATCGTACGCGGGAGAGGCGAGGACATCCGCCTCGTACTTGCTGGGAAAGAGTTCGACCCCAAAGGCGAAATTCCAAGTGCGGTTATACGTGCAGCAATCCTAGACAGTGCGTATCGGGAAGACATAGTTCAAATTGGCTACGTAGGAGACGCCGAAAAAACCTGGCTTTACGACAATGCACTTTGCTTTGTGTTCCCCACGCTCTATGAAGGGTTTGGCCTGCCTGTTGTCGAAGCAAGCCTCCGAAAATGCTATACGGTATGCTATGACAATTCATCTATACCAGAAGTTGCTTCTAGCTACACCCGACTCGTTCCAACCGGTGACTATGTAGGGCTTGCCCATGAAATACTCAACATACCCCAAGACAAGCCGGTTATAAGCCGGTCGCAATCCAGCGCCCAAGATACCTACGACTGGAATGGATACCTAAACAGGTTTTTTCCAGTTATACTAGAGAGGAAATAGATTCTTATGGCTACAAACCCTATCCGCTATTCTTATAAAATCATCTCTCACCTAGTGAGATTGCCTAAATATATTCGCTATTTCGAAGAGTCGGGAAAAACGACCGATGCTCGAGTCGGCGACCTAGAATTTCACTTAAAACGTATCGAAACACTCCAGTCAGAGATCACCAAGCAATCCGAACTGGCACTAAAGAAATTCCAAAGCACCGACACCTTCGACGATCGCCTAGCAGATATTGAGCACAAGCTCAGTTCTCACTCGCCCACAAAGACAACGGAGCAAAAGGTTGTAAACGATACCGTCGCAGACAATCACGCCTACGATAATTTTTATAAAAAGTTCGAGGATAAATTTAGGGGTAGCGAAGAGTCCATCAAGCAAAGGGTGAGTGAGCACCTCCCGAGATTTAAAAAAATGCCCGCAAAACTCAAAAAGAAACCTGTTATTGATATTGGTTGTGGACGCGGAGAATTCATAAGTGTGCTTTCCGACGCAGGATTCGATGCGATTGGTGTCGACATGAATGAGAAAATGGTTGAGCGAGCCATAAACATGGGGCTCAAAGCCGTCACCAATGACGCTAAAAGCTACCTTAGTGAGTATAAAAGTGGTTCCGTTGCCGCCATCACTGGCTTCCATATCGTAGAGCACATACCATTTGAATCTCTCATGGAGATCTTTAAAGAATGTTACAGGGCGCTCGATCGAGGTGGTTTTGTGTTGTTTGAAACTCCAAACCCTCAATCGCTATTTGTAGGTGCGAATACCTTTTATCTCGACCCATCCCATCAACGTCCCGTGCCTTCTGAGCTACTCGCATTCATGCTGGAGTATGTTGGATTTGGTACGGAAATCGTTCCGCTCCACCCCATAAAAGTGGATGAACAAAGCACGGACAAGACACTATCATCACTGCAGCATGCCATTTATGGAGACGCTGACTACGCGGTGATCGGAACTAAGCTCTAGCCTTTCTTTACATTCAGTGTAATCGGCGGGCTCACCGGATGAGGGGTACTTTTTAGGTTGGTATTCGAGAAATAAGCGGCGTCATGCCACCAGTCTGCTTGTGTTACACCATCCCTGTGGGTAACCGCGACATCAACAAAAAATTTGTCATCACCAAATATATTTGGCAGACCCCAAGTCAGCTCACACTCTTCGCCTGGATCAAAGGTTCCTAGTACTGTCTGAAGAATTTTGTTGTTTGTTCCGCAAAGCACTTCACCAGATGAATTCTTCACGATAAAACCTGCTATCGGATTATCCATCTCTTCTACAAACCGGAGTCGTGTAGTGATTGTGAGTGTATTTGCTTGCTTCTTAACTTTCACAGACTCCACTGTCGCCGACCCATCGCCCCAGCGCTCAGACTGGTCGGTGAGTACTTCCACGTTATCTTGAGAGAACAGTTTTAGATATTTTTCTGCGGCGACTTCTGGAGAGCCTTCATATATCACCTCGTTAGAGTCTATGAGCGCGCAACGGTCACAGAATTCCCGGACAGCTTCCATGTCATGGCTTACGAAAACTATGGTAGTGTTTTGTGACTTTAGTGAACGAAAGTAGTTAAAGCACTTGCGCTGAAAATCTGCGTCACCGACTGCAAGCACCTCATCTATCAGAAGAACGTCTGCTTTTGCTCGAGTCGCGACAGAAAATGCCAGCCTCACTTGCATGCCACTCGAGTAGTTCTTTAGCTTCTGGTCCATGAAGTTTTCAAGCTCCGCAAACGCGACGATGTCGTCATACATATCGGCGATTTCTACTCGAGAAAAGCCCATGAGCGCACCGTTTAGGTACACGTTTTCTTTGCCGGTAAGTTCGGGGTTAAACCCGACGCCAAGTTCGATAAATGGCACGAGACGACCGTTGACTGTCACACTACCTGAAGTAGGCCTATAGATCTGGGCAATGATCTTGAGCAGCGTGCTCTTTCCAGAGCCGTTACGTCCGACGATCCCGAAGAACTCGCCCTTTTTTATATCAAGTGAGATGTCCTTCAGCGCACTCTGATTTTCAAACCCGCTCGCCTTTGCCGCCTTAAATGGATGCGTAAAAACGTCTTTGAGAGAGCTCACTTTTTCGTGTGGCAAACGAAAAGTTTTCGAAACATTTTGAATCTTGACTGCAATTTCTTCGCTCATACTACACCTCCTCCGCAAATCCGGCTGATGCCTTTCGGAAATAAGCCGCAGACACAACTGCAAGTATGGCGACAAGTAAAACCGGGATCCAGGCGCGCCATGACGAACCATGCACGCTCCACGTGGTCTCGGTAGCTGGAGATATAAGTGCGTATCGAGCATCCTGAATCATTTGTGCCATTGGGTTTAGCAATGCCAACTGAACGGCCGTAACTGATACTTTTGCGATCATACTCACAGGGTAAAAAACCGGCGTGGCATAGAAACCGACTTGTAGTAGCAATTCCCATACATAGTTGATGTCGCGAAGCTTCACGTAGAGCGCTGAAAGTAAAAACGTTATGGAGAGTGAAAATATAAACAGCTCGATTATGACCGGCACGATCAAAAAAGCCCTGGTCGACA
>CAYMMO010000001.1:25934-30111 GCA_964391615.1 uncultured Candidatus Saccharibacteria bacterium | reverse complement strand
GCTACTAGGCCATTTACTTTTGAAGGTGATAGAAGAAAGAAAAATGCCGATTGGGGTATCCATAACCTTTCCCAGAATGTTGACTCTTTAATTACTATTCCCAACGATAGGCTGCTCCAGACTATCGACAAATCTACACCGTTAAAGACAATCAACACACCAACCACAGCCAAGTTTATGGTCAGGTTTATAAACGCCGAGAACGAACCCGCTACGACGATCACATATCGAGGGAAACTTAGTTTCCTCATGAGATCACCCTTCCCAACTATGGACGATAGTCCGTTCATAGTAACTTCCGTGAAGTAGCTCCACAGCACAATGCCGAGTAACAGTGCGACCGCAAAGTGTGGCTGGTCGGCGCCAAACTTCAGGAAGTGTATAAACACGACGTACATCACTACAAAAAGTGAGAGAGGTTTTAGCAGCGTCCAGACATACCCGAGCAAGGAGCCTTTATAACGTAATTTGAAGTCAGTTTTTACAAGCTCTTTCAGTAAGATAACTGGGTAGCGGTATCTAGTGTGAACACGATGGAAAAATTGCTGCATACTGTCTAGTAGTATAGCTGAAATTTGCCCCCCTTCCCAGGAATCAGCTCAAAACACGCTATACTATAGCTATATGCAAAAATCGATTGTTATCACCGGTGTAAATGGATTTGTTGGCCGGCACCTTGCCGCCGAACTCAAAAAGCAGTCTATCCAAGCGATTGGGGTAGGACGTGAAGAATCGTGTGACTTTGTCCCTGAGTATTCTGCCGCTGATTTAGGCAAGATGTGGCCACAGCTTCAGACAGACCCCGATGCAATTATCCATCTCGCTGGACTTGCAATAGTAGGACCTTCGTTTGATAACCCACAAGACTATATAAACATCAACAGCGCCATGATCACCCACATGTGTGAGCACTACCTGAAGCAAGACAAAAAGCCCCGTATTATAATTGTCAGCAGTGGCACCATCTACGACCCACTCCAGCCCATGCCATTAAATGAAGAGGCAAAGATCGCGCTGAGTTCTCCCTATGCAGTCAGCAAGGTCCTAGTCGAAAATCAAGCCGAGTACTACCGCCAACGCGGGCTAGACTGCGTAGTCGTACGTCCATTCAACCACATCGGCCCAGGGCAAATGAGCGGATTTATCGTACCTGATTTTGCACAAAAGATCCTCTCTGCTCCAGAAGGGTCAACCGTTTCAGTCGGAAACGTAGAGACAAAGCGTGACTACACAGATGTCAGAGATATCGTGCGTGCTTATGCAAGCCTTGCTACCGCAGAATCCCTTGGCCAGACTGTATATAACATCTGCTCAAGTAGAAGTCTGTCAGGCAAAGAGATCTTTGCCCTACTACAGGACGCTCTCAACCGTCACGATGTGCACTACGAGATAGATCCTAGCCTTGTCCGCCCAACGGACATAAGTGAAATCGTCGGCGATGCCAGCCGGATTGGCAGCGAGCTTGGATGGCACCCTGAAATCGCCATCGAACAGACGATGCGCGATATCGTTGAATCATTAACTTAGAGACCTGTTTTAACTGCAAGTTTTTTGATATTGCTCAAGATAGTACTTATACATTGCACCCATACTTGTCACTGGCTTTTTTGTGAACATCATGTCGGAGAAATGGTCGGGATTATAGGCCAGCTTTTCAATACCTTTTAGTTTTATAAGATAGCAGGTAGAGATGTCTTGTCTATTGAACTCAGTTTTAAACTTACCGACATACTGCCCTATAAATATACGCTCGATAGGATCGATTTTTATCCCAAGCTCTTGCTGCGCGATACGCATCAGTGTGTCATCAATTGACTCGCCCTTATACATGCGAAGTCCGGGCAGCGCCCACACGTTCTTGTACGGCTCAATCGTGCGTTTCAATACAACTACCCCCTGGTCTCCGTACTCTAAAAGTAGATCAAAAGTGGGTAGGACGGACCATTCAAGGATAGTCTCAAAGACTTCGCGAGGTGCAAATTTAGGCGTTGTCATAAAATTCTTATTCTAGTGTGCTTAGGTCGTGAGCAACCATCAGTTTCACGAGACCAGGGAAGTCGACGGCGCGCTTCCAGCCAAGTGCTGTTTCGGCTTTTGTAGGATCTCCGAGTAGGAAGTCGACTTCTGAAGGGCGGTAAAACTCTGGGTTAATCTGAATACGAACAACACCGTTTTGGTCGATGCCTTTTTCATTCTCTCCTTCACCTTCCCAGTGAAGAGTGAGGCCAATCTCAGCAAATGCTAGTTCACAGAATTCTCGGATAGAGTGTGACTCGCCGGTAGCAAGTACGTAGTCACCAGGCTCGTCCTGCTGGAGCATGCGCCACATACCCTCTACGTAATCACCTGCATATCCCCAGTCGCGTCGTGCATCCATATTGCCAAGCTCTATGAGCTCTTGCTTGCCTTTTTGGATGCGTGCAACGGCCATACTTATCTTTCGAGTTACAAACTCAGGACCGCGACGCTCACCTTCATGGTTAAACAAGATACCGCTGGTTGCAAACATGCCGTAGTTTTCGCGATAGTTTTTCGTGATCCAGTGGCCATAAAGCTTAGCAACTCCATAAGGGCTGCGGGGGTGAAAGGTTGCTTCTTCGGTATACCCGTTTTCTGGTCGGTTATAGTCAAGGCCTCCAAACATTTCTGAGGTTGAGGCCTGGTAAAAACGGGTCGTCTTCTCAAGTCCAGCAAGTCGGATGGCTTCAAGCATGTTAAGGACACCTTTGCCTGTGACATCGGCTGTGAGAATTGGGTCACGGAATGAATAGCCAACGTGACTGATCGCGGCTAGGTTATAGACTTCGTCTGGCTTAATGTCCTGCATAGCACGAGTTAACGCTGAAAGATCGGTAAGATCTGCCATGACCACGTTTACGTAAGGCATCTCTGCTTTGAACTCACTAAATCGAGGATGACTCGATTCGAGCTGCCCACGCAGCATTCCATAGACTTCGTAACCCTTTTCGTGAAGTAACTTAGCTAAATGACCACCATCTTGACCGGCAACGCCAGTTATAAACGCTCGCTTTGTAGACATATATCTCCCTTTTTGTTCAATCCTTGTAGGTCTATTATAACAGCTTCTCTACCTCTGCTACACTAGGGGAGTGAAGAGAATTGTTATCGACGCCCGCATCATAAACAGCTCAACTGGACGGTATATCGAGCGGTTTTTAAGTAACTTACAAGACCTCGATACAGAGAACCAGTACATCATACTCGTACCGACAAAAGACCTGGGGTATTGGCATCCACGAGGGAAAAACTTTCAGGTCGTCGCCTCCGACTACAAAAGCTATTCTCTTGGAGAGCAGCTCGGTTTTTGTCTGCAACTCTATAAACTTAGAGCAGATCTCGTACACTTCTGTATGCCCCAGCAACCGCTGCTCTACTTCAGACCACATGTCAGCGCAGTGCTCGACATGACACTTTTTAGCATTCTACCCTCCGACAAAAATCGCTTCGTCTTTCGCTTCAAACAATTTGTTGGTAAATTTGTGTTCTTCGCCATCGGCCACACCTCACGTCACATACTTACGATCAGCGATTTCACTAAACATCAGTATGCAAAGTTTTCGAAAACTCCTGAAAGTCGTATAACGACAACCTATCTAGCAGCAGATTCACTTAGCTCCGTCGCTAGACGACCGACCATGGTTGATGCAGATACAAAGTTTCTGCTGTTCGTAGGGCAGCAAAATGAGCACAAAAATGTACGAGGATTAGTCGCCGCTCATCAAGACCTGCTGAAGTCACACCCAGATCTCAAGCTTGTCTTCGCCGGCAAGATCAAGGATGCTGTAGCCCTCAATAAGCAATGGTTTGAGGCTGAAGGCTATACAAACATCATCTTTACCGATTTTGTTAGCGATGAAGAGTTGGTCTGGCTGTTTGAAAATTGTCGCACCTGTGTCCTGCCCGCATTCATCGAGGGATTTGGGCTACCAGGACTTGAAGCCATGCGACATGGTGCCGCTGTCGCTAGCAGTAACACCTCTTGCCTACCGGAGATATATGGTGAAGCGGCGCTCTACTTTGACCCATATAGCACTGCAGATATGGCACAGACGATCGCGCGTGTTCTTGACGACGAAGGCCTACGAAAAAAGCTCATCACTGCTGGTCATAAGCAAGTACAAAAATACTCCTGGCATAAGATGGCTGAGCAGACAAA
>CAYMMO010000001.1:20909-25924 GCA_964391615.1 uncultured Candidatus Saccharibacteria bacterium | reverse complement strand
AACTCAGTGCTCGACAGTACGATGTGACGGTCGCGACCTTCACCTTCTGAGAGCGTCGAGATATCACTGGAGTCACTGACCGCCTGGTGGACGATACGGCGCTCGGCAGCGTTCATAGGCTGTAAGTGCATAGGTTCTTTGCTGTCGCGAACCTTTTTCACCCATTCAACTACTTGCTCTTCAAGTCGGTCGTAGCGTTGGCGCTTGTAGTCAGCGATGTCGAGGTTCACACGGTGGATCTCGGCATCTTGGTTTTTCAGTGTCGTCGAAACAAGTTGCTGGAATGACCGCAGCGTATCGCCGTGTTGGCCGATCAAGAAGCCATTCAGGTGCGTCGATGGAACATGGAGCTCTATAACTTCCCCGTCACAACTTACGTGTACGTCGGTGTTTAGACCAAAAAACGACAGTATGTCCTCGACGTATTTCTTTGCGTATGCGATTGATGCTTCCTTATCCATCTAGCGTCTCCTCTTTTTCTTCTTAGACTTTTTGTGAGGAGTGTTTTTGTTTGGTACAACCTCGGCTTCGGTTGCATTTAAGATTCGTACAGTAGTTTCGCTACTCGCGCCCTTAGTAGTTTTGGACTCAGCAATGACTTCCATCTCTTGAACATCACGACCCAGGACTCGGCTCTGCTGATATATAGCCACGCCGCTTGAAACTGCGAAGTAAAGGACCAGAGCACCTGGCAGATACAGACCAATCGCAAGCGTCAAAAACGGAAACAGTACGATCATTCGACTCGACATGAGCGAACTGATTTCTGACTGGTCGACATCTTTACCTGCGGCAGCGTCTTTAAAAAGACTACTCAGCTTCTTCTTCGTTTGAGGCTGTGGGGTAATCTGACGAGACTGGATGTACTGGAGCACGGCTGCGAGTATGGCAATGGCGATGAGCGGCCAGTAAAAACCTTGCGGTGAAATGGCGACCTTAGAGAGGTTCACTATGTTTAAAAGTGACTCATTGAACTGGTGAGAGCTGCTGTTTATGATGTCGGCGATCGGCTTTAGCTGCTCTATAGGCTGGTACGTAAAATCGGCGATACGGTCACGCTGCGTGGTGATGATCTGGATCACGCGATAGAGTGCGATAAAGATCGGTAGCTGCAAAAACAACAAGCCAAACGAACTAAATGGTTTTACTCCCTTTTCACGGTAGAGTTCCATCATCATCTGGGCTTCAACTTGTCGATCACCACCAGCCTTGGCTTTAATTTTCTTCAGCTCAGGCTGCATCTTTTGCATAAGTTTAGTCTGGTGTAACTGCTTCTTGACTAGAGGCCACATAGCAAACCGAACGATGATCGTGAACAGAATCAGACTTATACCAAAGTCGCTACCAGGAATAAGCCCGTAGATAAGTGCGAGCAGGTTAAAGATTGGTTGGACAATTAAAGAATCAAAAAAACTCATAAACTTCCTTCTATTTTATCAGATTTCGCCTCTGATCGCGAGAGGAGTCCGGCTTGTGCGAGCGCACCAAGCACTACTCCTTCCAACTCTTTCGGAGGCATAGTGAGTAACTCAAGCGAAAACACGGTCAGTGATACGTCGTGGCTAGGCTTTAATACGTCGAGGTGTGTACGCACAACCTCAAACACACGACGGCGGATTCGGTTGCGCTTCACTGCAGATTTCGATACCTTTTTGCCAACTACTACGGCGACTCGACTGTCGGTGCGGTTCCTGTTTTCACAGTAGCGAACAAGCACCTGACGGTTTCGTGCCGTGGTGCCGTTTCGAAACAGGTAGCGCAAGCTCCCATGACCATGAAAACGATACTTATATGCGAGCATACGTCTCTCATAGTACTAAAAAACCACCGAACTGTCGTGGCTCGGTGGAGATTCTTTAGTAGGCTAGCTTTAGACGCTGATCTTTTTGCGGCCCTTGAAACGGCGCGCTTTGAGCACTAATCGCCCTGCTTTAGATGCCATACGTGCACGGAAACCGTGGACACGAGCACGATGCCTAGTTTTGGGTTGATGGGTTCGCTTTGGCATAACTGAGGTATTGTAGCAAAAACATGGCCTTTTCTCAAGTGGTAGGCCTTGATTTTTTCTACAAATGAATACGCGGCTATAAAAACTGTCCCCAAAAGTAGATTGTTTTTCCACAGCTTGAGAAGTGTTATGAGTAACTGTGTAAAACTTTACCCCTTGCAACTGGCTCAAGTCCCTCCCAATTTATTTCATCGCGCTGATGGTTGTGGAAAACTACCTCCCTCGTCTATAGTAGAGCGTAGTTTAGAGGGAAAACGGAGGACACATACAACCCATGGACGCTGCTTTGTGGCAAACAGTTTTAGGAGAGATTGAGCTTTCAGTTTCTCGTGCCGCCTTTGCAACGTGGTTCAAACAAACCGAGCTGGTCTCACATGAAGGTGGTGTGGTGTCTATCGCTGTTCCAAATATCTTTGCTAAGCAGCAATTCGAAACCAAGTTTGACACCCAGATTTGTCAGTCGCTCAAAAACAATGGCATCGACGTCTCTCAAACGGTCTATGTCATACGTGGTGCAAAGCCCAAGAAAGTTGGTGACACTGTCTCTCCTCTTGCTGAAGCTGTCAAAGACCACCAAAAACGTGCGAGCAGCAAACCTTCATCTGAAACTGGCACCGGACTTAACCCGCGCTATACATTTGAGACTTTCATCGTTGGCGGTAGTAACGACCTCGCCTACGCCGCTGCTCAGGCCGTTGCGAGTAACCCGGGAACGAAATACAACCCATTGTTTCTCTATGGAGGTGTGGGACTCGGTAAAACGCACCTCGCTCAGGCGGTTGGAAACGAAATTGTACGCAAAAACACCGG
The DNA here is from genome assembly GCA_964391615.1 of uncultured Candidatus Saccharibacteria bacterium. Lineage (GTDB taxonomy): Bacteria > Patescibacteriota > Saccharimonadia > Saccharimonadales > Saccharimonadaceae > CAYLGT01. The sequence continues at coordinate 23,106 of CAYMMO010000001.1, read as the reverse complement.
TGCAAAAGTGCTGTATATAAATTCAGAGACATTCGTAAACGAGTTCATCGACACCATACGGTTCAAAAAGAAGGCATTCTCTACAAAATATCGCGATGTCGACGTCCTTGTTGTAGACGATATGCAGTTCATCGCCGGCAAAGAAAAAACTCAGGAAGAATTCTTCCACACGTTCAACGCCCTCCACCAAGCGAACAAACAAATTATCATCACGAGCGACAAGCCGCCCAAAAACATCCCGACACTTACCGAACGTCTGAGAAGTCGTTTTGAGTGGGGTATGTCCATCGATATCCAGATGCCTGACTTCGAAACTCGCTGTGCAATTCTAGAGACCAAGGCGGCACAAAGTGGCGTAAGCCTCAACCAAGAGACCATCGAGTACCTGGCGAATAACATAAAGACTAATATTCGTGAACTCGAAGGTGCGCTCAACCAGCTTCTGGCGTTCGCTGAAATGCGTGGTATCGAACCAGATATCCAGATTGCCAGCGGTCTGCTGGGCAATGTTCGCAAAAGCCGCCCAACTCATCTCAGCCCAAAGCAAATCATCGACCGCACAGCTAAATACTTCGAGCTTGAGCCGTCAGAGATAAAGAGCGCCAAGCGCGACAAATACATCGTAGTGCCTCGCCAGGTTGCTATGTACTTACTGCGAAGTGAATTACATATGAGCTTCCCTAGAATTGCCCATGAACTTGGCCGCAAAGACCACACCACTGCCATTCACTCAGTAGAAAAGATCGAGAAAGCCATCAAGCTCGACTTCGTAATCCGTGAGCATGTATCCGAAATTAAGGAAAAACTTTATGTGTAAAAGGTGTGGAGACCTAGCGAACAAGTCTGTGCGAAAGCCTGTGACTCTAGGTGCACAGGATATACACAGCCAAGTCGTCTTTGCCTCAAAAGCTTGGTTTGTGGGTACAACTACACGGGTTGTGCGGAAGTTGTACGGTCGTACTCCACATGCCTTATGCACACATAAAGAGTTCGTTTCTACCCCTATAAATAATTACTTATCCACACTATCCACACCGCTTATTACTATGACTACTATTTATATATAGAAAGAAGGAAGATATGAAAGTCACTGTCACACAAGAAAATTTAGCCAAAGCACTCGGAATTGTTTCGCGAGTAGCAACTGGTAAAACTTCCCTGCCCGTTCTCAACAACATTCTTCTTCGCACTGAAAAGAACCGTCTTCTGCTTGCAGCAACAAACCTTGAAGTAGCCATCACTGAATACATTGGCGCAAAAGTTACTACCGAGGGAGAGCTCACCGTTCCAGCGCGACTTCTGAGTGAATTCATCTCTAACCTTCCTAAAGGTAACGTCGACATAAAAGTTGAAGGTACTAAACTACATATCAACAGCGAGAAATACCAGTCAACCATCAACGGTATGCTTGCCGATGAGTTTCCTGCACTACCAAAGATCGAGGGCGCGACGGAACTGACATTGTCTGCAAATACCCTAAAGGCAGCGATCGCCCAAACGACACTTTGTGCTTCTCATGATGACACTCGTCCAGTACTGACCGGTGTACTCTGTCACTCACACGAGGGTGCGCTCTACTTTGCTGCAACCGATGGATATAGGTTGGCAGAAAAGATGCTCATGAAGACGACTGCGACCATCAAAGCACTTATTCCGGCTAGTACACTGGCCGATGTCGCTCGAATTATCCCTGAAGACTGCGATGAAGTCTCTATACTTGTGGACGATGCACAGGTTCGGTTCCGTATGAATGACATCGAGGTGACAAGTAGACTCATTGACGGTAACTTCCCTGACTATCGACAACTCATACCAAAAGAAACCGAAATTCACGCCAGAGTCGTACGCTCAGACTTTACGCGCGTGACGAAGATTGCAAGCCTGTTTGCTCGCGAGAGTGGTGGCAGTGTTACGGTTGCAACAAGTAGCGAGAAGCAGCTTGTCTCAATTCACTCAGTGGCGAGTCAACTTGGTGAAAACACTTCAGAAGCAGCGGCAGAAGTTGACAATGACGGAACGGTAACGCTGAATTCACGCTACCTCATAGAAGCACTTGGCTGTTTCGACGACGAAACTATCCAGTTTGGCTTTAGTGGCAAACTCGCTCCTTGTATCTTGAGTGCTAAAGGTAGTGACGATTATCAGCACATCGTTATGCCACTTCGCAGCTAGACTCTATACTAGAGATAGAAATGAT
>CAYMMO010000001.1:14337-20899 GCA_964391615.1 uncultured Candidatus Saccharibacteria bacterium | reverse complement strand
TACAGAGATAAATCTGGCGCAGTTTCGCAACCATAATGCGTCGTTTGTGCTCGACCCAGTACAAACACACATAGTCGGGAGTAATGGTTCGGGTAAAACAAATCTGCTCGAAGCCATCTATTTACTTTTTCATGGCTCATCGTTTCGTGCGAGTGACGGCGATTTGTTGCAGTATGACCATGACTGGTGGCGCATAGAAGCTACGGTCGATGGTGATAAGCGACTACTGAAATACCAGTCACAAAAACTGCCGCATAAACAACTCGTTAAAAACGACGTTACAAAAAGGTTTTTATACACCGACAGGTTACCTGCTGTTCTTTTTGAACCTGGCGATCTACAGATGATTGGTGGATCACCGAATCGACGCCGTGACACGTTCGATGTCATGTTGACCAACCTTGTGCCTAGTTACAAACAAACACTCCTTCGGTACCAGCGTGCGCTAAAGCAGCGGGCAAACGCACTCAAGCAGTTCAATCAATCAGGAGCAAACGACAGTCTTTTTGTGTGGGATGTAACACTTAGTGAATATGGAGCAAAATTGATTAACTGGCGCCAAGAGTTTGTCGAGCGTCTCAACCCATATCTTGCTCAGTACTACCAAGAGATTGCTTCAAAGTCAGAGTGGCTTGAAGTTACCTATACTTCTCCGTTTTCAGGACCATCCGCACAGACTCAACTAGTTCATGCGCTTAACAAACGACACACTCAGGACATAGCACGCCAAACTACCAGTATTGGCCCCCACCGCGACGAATATGTATTTACTCTAAACAGCAAAGATGCACGCGCGAATGCTTCCAGGGGCGAAGTCCGCTCAATAGTGCTCGCCCTTAAGCTTGCCTATGCACACCTGTTAGAAGAAACATTCCAAACAGCACCTGTTATGTTGCTCGACGATGTATTTAGTGAACTCGACGAAGATCGCCAGGCAGCCTTGGCCGCTATGACACGGCAGTACCAAAGTATCTATACAGACACACATCGCTCCCCGTCATGGGAAAAAAAGCACCCACATATCATTCGTTTATGATGAGTTTAGCGTAACTGGGTAGCTGGAATGTCGTCTTTGTTGACGTCGTCTATGACAGACTTTGGAACCGACTCGTAGCCGGTATAAGGAACTAAAATTTGTGGAGGCGTGGTTACAACGTGCCAACCAGTACTAGTTTTTTGTGCAATGATACGTAGAGTATCACGACTTGTCGTCTCAGGACCCACGTAGCGGAGCCGTGTGGCGTACCAGGAGCCGTCGAGGTATAGTTTGCCCGGACGGACAGTATAGAGCTGAGCGAGCTTAGGAACTTGTTTGTTGATGGCATCCGTTATAGCTGATTGTTCGTTTACGAGAAGTTTTGCTAAGTATTCTGCTGTGTAGGAGACATCCAAAGATACCGAGAAGTTGCTACGGTCTAAAGCCACTTCTTTTTTATCCTGCTGAATATTTGTACCCTTTACATACAGTACATAGTTACCCTTACTGACAGAGAACTTTTCTTTCGAGGAAACATTTTTTATAAATACATCGTTTGGCGACTCTTTTTTATAGACAGAGACGGTTGCGCCAGCAATGGAGTTGAAACTAACACTACCTGAAACGGTGTTTGCTGCAAACAGCCACACACCCGTGGCGACAACGACCACGATGACAAGTAGAGCTACAAGGATACCTAGCTTTCTCATTGTGCCCCCTCTGTACTTAGCGGATTAGTAAAACCAACATATCGGATCACATATTCGGAGGGGTTGTATCCCCAGCGACGTATCTGAGCAAGCGCAGTAGCTCGACCGAGCGAACTATCGGCATGTATGGTTAGTACAAAGCTATCCGCCGTACCATCAGGAGTTACGAAGCCTATCTTAAAACTATCTTCTTCGGTGTAAGGTAGTTCGTCGACTATAGGGTAGCGCGAAGCGAGTTCCTGCCCTGTACTGACGACAGCTTTTTCGGCACGTGCCTGCATGGCTGTGTAGAGGTTTTCGTTACGCTCAGCCCATTGCTTGCCTTTATCTGAAGATGGAAGAAGTGACATGTCGAGATATGGAAGCGTGTTGGTTGAAAAATCACGACTTTCCGCTACAAACTCAGCTGCGGAGGCGATTATGGTATGCGTTCCCTCTTTGAGGTATACCGTTGTGCGAGTACTCACCTTTTTGCCATCGATGGTTACCGATGCATAAGTAGGCAGGACGGTCAGCTTTATAGCCTTTTTACCGATCCTCCCGATAAGTACGCCTGCCCCTATGACAACGAGTAGTACAACAAGCGCTACGACGACAAGGCGAATTTGTGTGTTGTTTGGTCTCATTCTTTCCTCCTAAACCAGATTACGTCTGAGCCGGTTTTACTTTCTGCGCCAGCCATCGGTGCTCGCTGACACTGTGAAGCAGAGGCGATGTTACTACTGAAGCCCTTTATATCACCAACAAACACAAACGTGTGATGAGCGTCGCCGCTTGGGTAGACCACGATCGCTACATCACCTGGCTGTAGATCGGCAGCATCAATTTTGTTACCTCTGCCGAGTTCCTGCCAGTTGGCTTTGAGCCACTTGAGTTGGTAGTCGGTGTTACCACCTTTGCCGCTGTAGTTGTAGTCGGGTTCAAACCCACTGTCGATAAGTAGACGGGTCACAAATGCACCACAGTCGACCCCACCACCATAACAAGTGTCGCCCGTATATTGGCCTTTTGATTTAGCGCGTGTGACAGCCTTTTGATAGGCAGGTTTTTTGTCAGTTTTACCCTCTGTATAGGTGGGCCACGCGTAGGCGAGCACTGTGCTCTCGATGCCTTGTCCAGTAGCGACATCCTGGCTGTCGGCGCAAGCGGGTGTACTCGAGGAGGATGATTCAGATGGAATTGATTCCGGCGCGTCCAGGTACTTGTCGATGTCGGGTGCATCACCGTACTTAAGTGGGATTTTAGAACCGACACCTTCACGAACCTTCTTCACCATCGACTCACCATATTCACGGGGAGTAATGGAGTTACCTCCGATTAGTTTATCGAGAAGAGATTTGTCGGTAAGTGCTGCAGGGTAAAAATGGCTGATGGCTAGGTTGAAAATGCTGTTATCGAGGTCGGCAAATTTCTTTGTGTACTCTATGTATGCAACCGCATCTTGAACGGCTTCCGGAGCGTCTTTTGCCCGTTCGTAACTTTTCCCCGGTGGATAAATAGCTCCCTCTCCCCGTACTCGAGAGCTCCATGTACCATCGATGTATTGGTATTTACCCGATGCAGTAGAGACGGTGCTTTCAGCTTTTGGATTACCGCCGCTTTCCTGGTCTGCAAGTGCGCGCAAAAATCCATCGACATTATCACCACCGCCGGTTGATGAGGTGTCGACTGTACACTCGGTACCGAAATCACCCTTTTCGAAATAAACCGTGTCTGTCCCTGCGGCTGTTTTGTCGGAATTACTTGCAGCAAGTGCCTCGGTAGGTAACACGAGGGGCACGAGTAGAAGTGAAAAAACTAGACTCCTGGCAAACCTCGATACTCGGCGCGACTGCATGGCGAGACTCCTTCCTTTGTGAGTTGTCGTAGGTCTGGGTCCAGCCCCCTACCTATCGCAATAAATACATCCTGGGGGCAAATATGTTTACCTTCAAGCGACATGTCGATATGGAGGTGTGGACCGGTTGTTTTACATCCTATACCTCCAAGACTAAGTATTTTTTGACCAGATTTTACTTTGTCGCCAACTTTGAATTGAGGGTTTGTACCGTGTCCATAGGCAATGGTCAGTGTACCGGCCGAAAGTTTCGAGCTGATGATCATACCATCTCCTTCGCCACAAAGATTCGTCTCTACCACTGTGCCATCGAGCATTGAATATACAGGTGCACCAGCCGCTGGACTCGATATGTCTGCAGCGATACCTTTTGCATATGGTGACGTAAATGTTCCGCTATACGTAGGGTGTGCGTTAAGGAAGTCGATCTTGTTTGTTTCCCACCATTTTTCATCTACTGGCCAAGACCAGCCGCCCGACCCAGTATCTTCACGAAGTTTGAAGCAGGCAGCAAGATCCTCGGCGCTTCCGGCTTGGCCAAGTGGTTCAGCTCCGGCTATGTCTGAGTACAGTTTACTGAGTGAGTAGTGGTTGAGATTACATTTGGATACAAGTGAGGCACCCTCAAGCGACTTGTTTAGTGCGACAGTCAGGACCTGTTGAGAAGCATCATCTTTATCGGCTTCGTCGGCAGTCAGGATCACAAGAAGTTTGCCTGACTTCCAGTCGGGGCCATTCATGATTTTTTCCATCTTGTCCTTAAACCAGTCGTCTGCGTCTGAAAGTTTACAGCCAGGTTCTTTGTCGTCATGAGAGTTATGACAGTTGTTTGGTACGACGAGACCGGAGTTTGGCAACGTCCCTGCCGCCACGTCGCTGTTGAAGCTCGACATGTCGACGTCGAACTTGTCACAGAGGTCCGATTCGTTTTGTACATATGTCCAAGGGTTGTGGCGAGGAACGTACCATCCCTTATTCTTTGCGTAACAGTTACTCGGCATAGACTCGGCATAGATTTTGGCAGTTTTGCCTTTGTCTATAGCCTGCTTGAAGACAGTTTTACCGTTAAAGGCTAGTCCTTCGCCAGGCAGATCGTTACTCGATATACCCTGGTCTGAGCCGGTAGCAATGGCGATGTAATTCGGGAGTGAAGGTCTAGCCACTGCTTTGTAGTTTGTTGCATAGGCGTATTTTTCCGCTAGGTTAAAGGTGTATTTCATGGACTGTTTCATTTGGTCGAGTGATTTGTTTTCTACGACAAAGGTTAGGACTTTGTCTACCTTGAGTGCGCCGAGTGCTTCTGCACCAGAGCCGGGTATGAGTATGTCGACGAATTGTGCATCGTGGTCAGCTCCACTCGGGCCGCTGCCGCCAGGTCCACCCTGTACCTTTGTATAGTTCTTCACTTTCACCCCTTCACTCACGTACACATGGTCGATAGAGTTGTCGTTGCCAGGGTTTGGACATTTCTCACCGCGACCCGTCAAAACATCGTAGGAGTCGTTGAGGAAGCCGGCTTTGGTAATGATGCAGTAGGTTATGTTTTCTGCTTTGTCCTGCCATGTGTTGTTGCCAGTGTCGCGTAGTTCGTATCCAGAGTTAAAGTCCCCAGTGAAGAAGACGGGATAGCCGGATGCTTTGAGTGTGTTGGTGAACACAACATGTTGCAAGGCGTTTTCGTAACGTTTCTGGGCGTTTTCACGGTGTGCCGGGTCGTGTGTGTTGAGCACGTAGAACTGCTGCTTCGTGAGTTTGTCTTCGAGCAGTACCCAAGGAGCATCGAGAGCATACCCGCCACCAAAGTATTGCAGCTTTGGCATCATGCCTCCGTCGCGTTTGGTAAATTTGGAGGCATCCCATCCGATGGCATTTTCTCCGGTGCCACTTTTTACATCGCTTGGGTAGAGTTCCCAGCTAGGCATTTGCTGTTTGAAGTAGCCTCGCTGTGATCGCTGGAATTCCTGGAACCCTACGATACTCGCACCCTTGTTCTGGATCGCTGTGATCGATTTGTTCATCCTTGCTTCATAGGCTCCACCAGTGTGCGAAGCACCAAGTACGTTGAAGCTTGAGATGGTGAACTCTGAACCAGTTCCACCTACGGTTCCGTTCATATTGGCGATGTCAAAGTAGTCTGGGGCGCCGTCGATAAAGGCGCTCATACCACTTGCTGCAACCACCTTTTCAAGTGCGCAAGGGTCGGTTTTTGTGTATACCATGATCGGATATGCATCGACTTTTTTGTAGGATGCTTCGCGTTCTGAGTCATAGGTTTTACAGGTTTCTTCGTTGTATTTTGTTGGGTCTGCGCTAAGTTCTTGGTCGGAATACGCGTAGTCAAAATCAAACCCGAAGGCATCGTTTACCGCTCCGGCTGCCGATGTCGATGTACCCCCAACCTGTGTTACCGCCGAGGCGAGAAGTCTTGGGAGCGCGGCAACGTCACTTAGCGACGTCGGGGTTCGAAGTGCGATTTGAGAGACAACACTGTTTGTGGATTCGGTGTCGAATAGTCTTGCAAGGAGGCCACGAGAGGCGTCTTGTTCTTTTTGCTCTGCAGCAATTTGTTGTCGTAGCACCGAGGTTTGCTGTTTGTCGATGATGGCACCGCCGATACCCAGGCCGCCGCCATCACCCTTTGACCCAGTGTCTTGTCCTGTTTGGCCAAGTGCAAAGTACGAGCTTTTTACACCAGCAAGTACGTTGTCACCGGCATCGGCACCAGTCTCGAGTCCCGTAACCGGTGTGCCAAACACGAGGTTGAGTATAAAAGTAATACCTTTACGTACAGGTGGTAGTTCGGTGATTTTTTGCAGAAGGTCGTCTAGGTGTATAGCTTCGGTGATTGCGCCGATTGCGCCGGTTATGAGGTTCATGATTTGCCCGATACTCTTCATGTAGCCGCTGGCAAAGTTGGCGAGTCCTTCCCACCACGACTCACCCTCGAACGGGTTTTTCTCGTTTATAACTTTGCGGTCCGTGCAAACAGTTTGTCCTTTCGGAAGTGTCGTTGTCTCCCCCTTTTCGTCGGTTGGACAG
>CAYMMO010000001.1:13952-14327 GCA_964391615.1 uncultured Candidatus Saccharibacteria bacterium | reverse complement strand
GATCTCCAGGGCGGCGAACAGATTTAACGTCCCGTTGCGTTTGTAGGTGCTCTTGGCGGCTGTTGCAGGGTCTATAACACCCGACTCAACCTGCCATGCTGGGCTCGAGCCGAAGTCGCCGATGACCTCCATAACCGCGCCAACCTGTTCGATAGTCATATCGCGACCATCTTTGATCTGGTCGTTTATAGCGAGTATCTCCGAGCTATAGCCTATGTAGGCAGTTGAATTTCTGTCGAATGCCACCTGGTTGAGCGCACCATTCTCGATGCCGTTCACAGCACGCATCACTGTGTCGAGTGCGCCGATACCTCCTACGAATGAACCGATGACTTGTTTGGAAAGCAGTTTGTTTAAGAACTTGGAGTCACCTGC
>CAYMMO010000001.1:5965-13942 GCA_964391615.1 uncultured Candidatus Saccharibacteria bacterium | reverse complement strand
GTGACGTTGTCGACGGTCGAGTTTTGTTGTTCGGCCGCAGTTTGGTAGCCTTCGTTGTTCGAGTCTACGGTGGCTTGGCAGGTGGCCTCGCCAGCACAGTCGGTACTGTCGTTCTGAGCTCGTATCTCGGAGTTTGACTGCACATCAGCCTTGAGCTCTTTGCAGGCGTCACCACCACCTGTCAGACACTCCATATATAAGGAGGTCTTGGGGAGTATGCGTCCGACGGTGTTTTGAAGCATGTTTTTGCGAAGTTGCCGGCCCATCTCACGTTTCTTTTTTGCGTAGGTGTCGAGCTTTTCTTGGGTGCTTTCGGGCAGCCACGACCAACGGGAAACACCGTACTTGCGCATAAGTGTTTTGCGCATCGCGTAGCGTTTATAGAATTGGTGCCACTTCGTTTTGGCTTTTATCTCTTTCTTTATAAAGGCTTTCATCTCTTTTTTGTTGTCGATTTGTCGTACGACGTCATCAGCGGTGTTGCCGGTACCGGAAGCAAGGGGTTGCCCGTCGATACTTCGGATCGTCCACTTGAAGGCTCGTTCATTGGGGTTTATGCGGTCGGATTCTATAGTGAAGCCAAGCTGCCGCTCATAGTTGGCCGCTTTCCAGGCATTGAACATGCCGCCGGCTATTGAGCCTTTGCCCACGTCGATATCTTGCCCGTTGGCGGCACCGACAATTCGCTGTGCTATGTAGTACTTGGTTAAGTATTCCAGACGATTTTCTATAGCGTGCTCGGGTATGGCTGCCGCACTTTGCGTAGCCGTTTTGACGAGCATCTCGAGTTTTAGCGGGATGAGTGAGATAAATGCGACCGCGAGTAGCGTGATGATACCACCACCAAAACCGAGCTTTTTGAGTAGGGATTTGTTTTGGCCCAGACGAGCTATGTACGCGCCCTTGGTCTGCTTGTCGAATGCGCCACCTTCCCAGAAGCCGTTGTCGGGGTTTTTCTCGGCCTTCTTTACGTCGTCACGGTCACGTACGAGAGAGAGGTGACGTTTTGGTTGTTCGGCGTCACGAAGTCGTTCACTTTCTTGTTCCGAACCCCCAGGCACCGACGACAGTGCTCCGCGACTACTGGGTCCACCGCCCTCACCTCCGCCGTCGATGACGCCGAACTGAGGAATTGAGTCTTCGTAGTGTTCTTCGGCTGGGTTTAGATTTCGTGCTGGCTTTGCCATGTTTTACCTATACTTGTTGATTTGGATCCATGTATCCGGCTTGCGGGGCTTGGAATTGCTGTTGCGCGTCTGGTTCTGGCTGCATGGCCTGAACTTGCTGCGGGTTGGTAGTGATGAGCTGTTGCTCTGTTTGGCTACCAATAATCTGGATATGAACATGATTTTGACCGGCGAAGAACAGCCCTTGCCCGACTGGGAAATTGGCGAGACGTTTGCGCTCTTCCTCGGTAAGTTTAAAGACGTCACCAAGCACGTCCACAGCACTAGAGCTCTGTTTAAGGAGTAGTTGCATAGAACTGTTGGCTACGATGGCACGACCCATCTTGCTGCTCATGAAGTCCTCGACATCTTGGGTGATAGTGGTGAGTCCCAGGAAGTATTTACGAGCGCGTTTTGCGAGGCTAAACAGGAAGTTAGCAGAGTCGTCATACTTCATAAGCTGCCATGCCTCGTCAACGATGAGTAGGCGCTTTTTCTGCTCGGTGCGGGTCTTGTTCCAGATGTGGCTCAGTACGATGTACATGGCAACTGGGCGAAGTTCGTCTTCTAGGTCACGAATGTTAAACACCACCATAGTGTTGTTGATGTCGATGTTGCTTTGCTGCGAGAAGATACCGGCGAATGTTCCGGTGGTGTATTTGCGCAGGCGCTGAGCAAGCTGTGGACCACTGCCACCCATATGGAGCAGTGTCTCGTAGAGGTCGCCAACGGTCGGTGGAATCGAGTTATGAGTCAGCGGGTCGCTGGTGATACCGGCGCGTGCGTAGGTGTCGATGAGTGCCTGGTCGAGGTCGGCTTCTTCTGCAGGGCTGAGCGACGGCATGGTGACTCCGTTTTGGAGCACCTGCCCACCACCGAGCATGAGGCGCAGTAGGCCGTGGAGCGTTACTAGGTTGGCACGAAGGGCATCTTCTGCGTCGTCGCTGTCGATGACACGCGGGAGGTCAAATGGGTTGATGCGTACCGAGCTGTTGAGGCTGAGTTGGATATAGCTTCCACCTACTGCTTCGGCTAGTCGCTGGTATTCGTTTTCCGGGTCGATGATGATGACGTCGGCACCCATCATCATACTGCGCAGCGCTTCGAGTTTCACGGCGAAAGACTTACCTGCACCAGACTTCGCAAAGACCACCATGTTGGCGTTCTCTAGGCTGAAGCGGTCGAAGATGACGAGACCGTTGTTGTGCATGTTTATACCGTAGAGCACACCCTTTTCCTGGGTTAGGTCTGCGCTCGTAAACGGAAAGCTCGTCGAGATGGCGCCGGTGTTCATGTTACGGCGAATCTGTAGCTGGTCGGCCATTTGCGGAATGGTGCTGTTGAGCCCCTGCTCCTGCTGGCTGCTAGCAACTTTCGAGAAGACGAGTTGTTGCCCGAGGATAGTTTCGATCTTGTGCTGTACGAACGCGAGTTCGTCGAGACTGTCGGCGTACATGGTCATGTAGAGCCCATAGCGGAAGAAACGCTCTGCACCAACCTGCAACTGGTCGCGTAGTTCCTCGGCGTCCTGGATGGCTGCTTCGAGTCCTGGGTCACGAACTTTGCCGTGCTCGGCGTTTATCTGGATGCTCGCCTCCAACTGACCAACTTTTTTGCGCAAGTTATTCAGTACCACTTGGCTTTCTACTGGGTAGATAAACATACTGACGTCGATGACTTCGTCGACGTTGATGATCGAGCTGAGCCAGCCAGTGTAAATCTGACGAGGGTAGCCATAGATGTAGAGTGTTCGTCCGTACTTGGTACCGATACGGAAGTGTCCGCTTTGGATCTCGAGGCTACTTGGGGCGATGAGGTCACGGAGCGTGGTGATACCGCGTAGGAACTCGGTCTCGACTTCCTCTTGCTCACGCTTACGCTGCTGTTCGGCGATATCGACAGCACTTACTTTTTTGTTGTTACCAAACAGCGCCATTAGCCTGCTCCATTTTCTAGGTTAGGCTGCGGTGCTTCACCCTCACCTTTTGAAACATAGGTTGAGGTAAGGTTTTCGAAATCACCCAGGGGCTCACGAACTGCAGTGTCAGGGTTGTACATGTTGTAGTAGAGCTCGCCAAGCTGTTTAGTGCCAAGCTGTGTGCTTTTGATGCCCATCTGGAAAAGCCCACTCATGACAGCGTTTACTCGGTTGCCAGTCTCCTCTTTTGCTTTGGTGTAGCTCGCTTGGTCTATGACGACGCGTTGCTGTTTGTCTGGCTTTAAAAATGCCGTGAAAATGTTTTTGCTGCTCTGGGCTATAGATCCGACGTCACCGGTTGGGTAGTACGGCACCACGACATAGAAATCTTTTTCCATGATGTTTGTTTCCTGGGAAATGGCGTCGATAAAGCCCATGTAGTCATCCATGAGAACTCCGAGGAGCATGTTGTCTTGGTCGCGGCGGATCTTGGCGAGACGGTCGAGGTATGGGCCTATGTCGACCTTCTGAGATCGGACAAAGATCTGTACTGGGAAGTAGAGTGAGTTCAGGAAACTCTGATAGCTATACTCGATACCCTCTCGTTCACGAGCGCTCATGAGGTCGAAGTTTATAGACTGGCAGCGTACTACCGCGCGGAAGCTTCCGTCGTTCATGATGGCCATGCCTTCGCGGAGCTCAGCGATCAGGAGTGTGTTCTGGGTGCTGTTTGGGTTGCGAGGTTGTGCGGGAACCGGAGACTGCCCACTAGCAGCACCACCGGTTGCTACCGGTTGAGCCACAGGAGGTACCTGCCCTGGTTGTTGTTGATTTGGGTCCACTGAAGTAACCAGTGCTCCTTTTTACGTCCCACCCCTTCTATCAAGCCGTCTTAGTGGAGTTTGATCACCACTTCTTGATCGTCATCTCCTAGACGGTGCGCTTCGCGAGCGAGCGCGCTGATGGAAAGGTCGTTATTGTTTGCAAGTCTTAGTATATCAGGGGAAACAGTAGTTTCGCTAGGTTCTGCTAATGGTTTTTCAGGAACCGCCACTGCGGCAGGAGCTGGTGCGCCCGTTGGGCTGAGAACGCGCTGGTGGATTGCTGCTGGGTATGGGTCAAAATGGACATCCTGGAGCGCCGGATCATCTTGGGTGACATCTGGTACGACTGGTGCCACAGGTGCCTGCACTGGAGCCGGGTCAACCGGCGCCTGCGCGGCGCTTTGCAGCTGCTGTCTGACCGCTTCGAGATGTGCAGTGTCAGCCTGTGCGATTCTCTGTGAGAATGCCTGTGAGACCGAGGCGGTGTCGTCGAGCATATCTTCGGCGTGTGACGCGTCCGCTACGAAGATGTCGCTCATAGAGTCGTTGCTGCTGACTGCTCCCCTTGTCGACCATCCCTGGGTGTCGACGACTTGTGCGAGGTAGCCGAGTCGCTCAGAGGCTTCATTGCCAGAAAAACCTTTGACCTGAGGACCTTCTACGACTTTTGGCGCCGTTATGTCGACCATAGAGATGGTGCCTTCTGGGTCCCACATGCGGTGTCTGGGTTTAAAGAAGAACTTGAGCATAGCGATCAAGTACGTTTCCATGGGCTGGTCTTTGCGCAGTGGCAGCGCCAGAGCTAACATAGCGAGGACTATGGGCATAGGGAGTATGAAGAGGCCTATGAAGACCTGGCTCAGCGCCCAGGCGAGAAAGATGCCCAGCGCTGCCACGATGAGGTAAACAAACTGGCGAAAGCTAAACGGCCCGATGAGCTTGTCTTCGGCTTCGACATCTTGGGGGACTTTATATACTGCCATATATTACTACCCGGTAGAGCCGAATCTTTCTTTGGCGGTTGATTGCCGTGTCGTGTATGAGTCGACCGCTGCTTTCTGTGCGGCGTCTCTGGCTGCTCTTTGTGCGGCGGCATCGAGCGGTGCGCCAGACGAATCGGTTGTAGGTACACCGATGATGCCGGCAGCTATCTGCGCCTTCACAAGGAATTCGATTTGGCGTGGACTCATGTGCGTGAGCTCGGCATCAAATGAATCAGGTTGTGTAGTCTCAAGGTCGTGTATCTTCTGCGCAAGGATTGGCCCAAACTGTGCATCGGAGTACATCTCTTTGGTAATCTTTGAGACACCCTCTGAAAGGACACGGTTTGCCGCACCGTTGAGTCCTCCAAACATGCCGCCGATTTCGAGAGTACCGTCAGATTTCACGTTGTTGTAGCTAAGGTGCTTCATGCCGGCCGCCGATGCTTGGCTGTTTATGTAGTCGACCGTGAAACCAATTGATTCTGCGATATCTGCTTCTGTTGCAGCTGGGTTGGTCAACCGCGCCTCAGCAAGCTGTGCTGCCGTTAAGTCTGCAATAATCGACTGGACATGGGTGCTGTCGAGTGCACCAGTTTTTGCTAACATAGCTGCTACTGAGCGTGCACCGGCATCACTCGTCATTAGCTGGTTATCACCGGCGTACTTTGCCGCGGCGCGGGTCGTAACATCTATAGGTGTTCCGGCAGGTAGGCCTATGCGTACTGCAGCGTCACTTTCTGTGATTGTTGCACCACCAGCCTTTAGGTCTATAAATTCGCCAGTTGCCGAGTCGTAGCTGATGCCCTCTTTTGCGAGAAGCGCACCATTTCGGTTTAGCATGTCGGTATGGATCTCAACTTCTTGCGCTTTGTCTTTGACGACAGTTTGAGTTGCGAGACCACGGATACGCGCCTCGTCTCTCTGGCCCCTTATGCCGGCAGCTTCGGCAGTGAAGGCTGCATCTGTTTCTACGCGCCCAGCTATATTGAGGTTTTGCTGTGCCGTGGCACCCACATTTCGTTGGTCGAGCTGGAACTTACGTGCAGCATTTTGGGCGGCAGTACTAGCTGTATCAGTTGCGGCAGTTTCTGCGCGGATTGTCTTTCCTTCTAGGTCGACATTTGACTTACGCTCAGACAGATCCTCTTTTGTTTCGAGTCGATCGGCAGCATCAAGTGCGTACTGTGGGCCAGTACCGCTGCGCAGGGCTGCTATACGTTCTTCATCAAACTCAGTTGAAAATTCGTTTGCTGCGTTTTCCTGGCGTTCTTTGACGGCGATCTCTTCGCGCGCTAGGTCCGCCTCAACGCCAGCAGGATTTGCTACGACACTTTCGTCGTATTGAGCTTTTATGTCACCCTCTGCATTGCCGAGATCTTTGTTCACCCGTATGCTTTCTTGTTCTGCTAGGCCGAGCGCGCCGGTAGGGTTTGCAGCTGCTTCGCGCTTCAGGCTGCCTTTGACACGAGTTTCTTGCGAAGCAGAACGAGTGGTAGAAGCAGTCTTTGCTGCCGCCGCTACTGCTGCTGCGGTCGCCCATGCAGGTGCTGTTGCGCCGGAGATGGCTGCGGCGGTTCCGCTGTCATATACGGCCTTTAGGTCTGCTGCGGCCCCTTCCGCCGTAGCCTTCGAGGTATTTGCTGCCGCTATGGCTGCAGCTGCAGCTTGGGCTATAGCAGGCCCGGTGTTGGTCTCTAGCGCTATGGCGGCATCGCGATCGAACGCAGCGTCGAAGTCCGTCGTAGTGGTCTCCAGGTTTTTCTTTACAACCTTTTGTCGACGAGCAGCACGTGAAGCTGCGCCGCCTGGGTTCGCGTTGCGGTCTTGTTCGTAGACGAGTTGAAAGTCGTCGTCCAGGTTACCGAGCTGAACCTCGTTGGTTCTGCTCTGTGCTTCGGCCGTAGCCGCACGAACACCTTGTGGCGTAGATCCGGCGTTTCGTTCACGCTTGAATCGTTTGTCGAGTGCCTGCTCTTGTGCCTTACCTTCTACACCGAGCGTCTTCCCTTCCAGGACTGCCTCAGAGGCTGCTCCACCGGGGTTAGTGATAGCCTCATCGCGGAATGCACGTTTCTTAGTTTCATCGGCGTTTCCGAGTTGCTGTTTTTGTGTCTCAAGACGTACTGCACGAGCACCTCTTTCGTTTGCTGCGGCTCCAAAAGCACGTGAATTTTCGTAATGAAGTTTATGTGTGCCTTCAGCCTCTTCCATTCGCTCCTTTAGATCAACCCCTCTTTCATGAGTGGCAGTACCCCCTCGGAGAGAGCCGCGCTGTTCTTCCAGTAAAGTCTTATATGCTTGGTCTGTGTTTGCCTTGCGCTCTTCCCAGAGAGCTTTGCGCATTGGAGCACGGCCCCAAGTACCTAGTGCTCGCCCACCAACAGTCCGCTTGCGGCTACTTCCGGTGTAGCCTTTTTGGAATCTTTCAGCCGCCGCCGCCTGAGCCATATTCTTGTAAGCGCCTAGGCGATCCTTAACGAAGCCATCTGATTTATCACCACCATATTTCTTG
The DNA here is from genome assembly GCA_964391615.1 of uncultured Candidatus Saccharibacteria bacterium. Classification (GTDB taxonomy): domain Bacteria; phylum Patescibacteriota; class Saccharimonadia; order Saccharimonadales; family Saccharimonadaceae; genus CAYLGT01. The sequence goes on along the minus strand of CAYMMO010000001.1, from coordinate 6,539 downwards.
AGCCCGCTTCTTGTCATGTTCTCTATACGACCCAGGGCCCCGCTGCTGAGTTTGATAAGTGCTGGTAGAGCGAGCAGTGGTAACGCCTGGATGATGAGCCCTATGAGCAGTGGGAAGAAGTTTCCTGGTCCTGGGTTGTCGGTTGGCGAAGCCCCGCTGCTACTGATGACAATGTTTGCCGCCGCAGATGCTGCTGCGAACAAGGCCATGATGGCCGGGTATACCACGAGCATCTGAACGAACAGCCCCCACCACTTTCTGAAGTACTTCTCAGTGTTTGGGAGAACCCAGGCGGCAAAGGCGATAGGAGCAATTATGATGAGTAGCGTGATGATCGCACTACGAGCGGCAACGACAACAAATATGGTGAGCATGGCTATGACGGCCGGTACGAGGAAGAAGAACAGTACGACGACGATGCCGGAAACCGCGAAGATCCCAGAGAGCGCTGCATCGGAAAGCTTGCGGAGACCCCCGACAAGCCCGCTACTGTTGTTTGTGTCGGCGATGCTGCCCAGGTTGTTATATATAAGGTCCGCAACACCAGAGCCGACAATGTTTGAGATGTCGACCA
>CAYMMO010000001.1:0-5955 GCA_964391615.1 uncultured Candidatus Saccharibacteria bacterium | reverse complement strand
GCAGCGCAACGCCGTAGACAGCGAGTCTCAAGGTGTCGACCATGACGGCACATATATAGTACGAGAGATTTATAAGTATGGCCGCGGCGATGATTCGTGGCAGCATCTTTTTGATGCCATAGTTGCTGATGCCTACTGAAGTTGCCTGAGAAAATATGAGGAAAAGAAACGCAAAGATGAGTAGGATATTCGCGATACCCAGCATGTTGCTCCAGCCTTTGTAGAGCGTACTCGTTGTACTGGTCGTTAGTGGTTCTAGCTGTAAGTAATCGTCTAGGAAACCGGCAACTGTGTCGGTGGCTTCCTGCATGAGGTTGATGAGTGGACAGATGACCCAGCCAAAGCCACTAACTTCACAGACCGGTTCGGTCGAGCCGCTCGTGTTTTGGTCGGTGTCGGTGGTGTTGTCGTAGCCGTTGGCTGCGATGTAGGCCTGGTAGCCTCGAACATTGTCGACGGTTTGCTTCGCCAAGTTAGTACAGGTGTCAGATGTTATATGTCGGTTAGACGAGCCTATGGGGCCTATCTCTGAGTTTGCGACGATGGGTATAGTACCGAGCGGGTTGCGCGGGTTGGTGTCCGGGCTGACTTTCATGATGGCGTACTTTACGTCGTAGCTTCCGCCATCTTTTGCAACGACGACACCGACGACTTCTTTGTCGTCATCTTTACCACCAGCACTTTCGGCCTCGGCGGTCGTGTCGTAGAGGGTGTCGCTGACAAATGTTCCACCACACCCACTCACAAGAGATTTATAGGCGCGGAGATAGGTGGAGGCGGTATTTAGGCCCGGGTCTTTTGATCCCCATATGGACTTAAAGGACTTAGCCCGCTCACTGTTGCTTTCGTTGTTGTCCCAGTCTTTGCTGCCGTGTGCGGCGTCACAGGTTGTTGAGCTGCCGTCGTACTGAGCACCCTTTATCTGACAGAATGCTTTTACAGGATCGGTTTCACCCAAGTACCCAAAAGCGGTTTTTATGACACTTTCGGTGCTACAGTGTACCGTTGCGGCATCGCTACCATACATAGAGCCAAGGCCCACAACCTGGTCATCACCCTCGAAGAAGTCCCAGGCGCCCATTTCACTTTCGGGGATATTGTCGATGTCAGCATTTATGAAACAGCTATACAGCATCCAGTAGTGCTGGTGTGTGCTGAGTTGCTTATAAAGATCGGTACTTTCTAGCAGTGGTGGTCCAGCGGCACTAACTTGAGGTGCGTTACTGATGCTGACCGAAAACATAGACGCGAAGAGAAATGCAGCAAAAAGCAACGGCCGCGCCCAGTTTCGCACATGTTTTATCATGAGACTATGATAGTGCAAAAAAGAGCTGATTCATAGCTCTTATGCTTGAATCAGCTCTTGATTTGTACAGATTGAGTCGTTAGCCGACGCTTAGGTTACTGAATCCCCATGAGCCATCTTTGGCTTGGACGATAGTTATGGTGCCTGGTTTTTCCGTGACGTTGAGGTCGTCGAAGTTGTCCTGTAAAGGCGTGTCGAAGCCTTCGTTACCGAGGTTGGTGTTTACATGTATGACTACTTCGAATGTGAGAGAGCCGTCGGCGTTCTCGGTTGGATCACCGACAATTTCGAGGTCTTCACGGTATGTGGGGTCGCTGTCTTTTACGAGCCCCAAGACGTATATGTTGTCAATGTCGAACGCCAAAAGTTCACGAAGCGCATTTTCGTTTTCAACCTGTGCTGCGGTTCCGGTGTGTTCACCCTTTGCAAACAAGACTTCGTCGAGGCGGTCGCGGTTGGCGACAGAAGCGGCGGTTTCGTGACCGTTGCTTACGTCGACCTGACCGCTCAGCATGCGAACGTTGTAGCCGTTCCACAGAGTGGTCAAGGCTTCCTGAGGTGAGTCGGTTACTACTGGGTTGTATGCTTCTTGAACAGTTGCAGCAAAGTCTGCTTCGAGCGATTCTAGGCCTTGCTCTGCGGGCAACTCTGCAGCGGGAGTGACGTTTGTGTTAAGTGTGTCGAATGCAACTGAAGGCTCACCTATAAGCTCTGTGCCGGTTTCGGCACTAGGCGCACCAGTTTCTGGGCTTTGTGAAGGATCGCTGGATTGTGAGGTCTTTGTAGGTTCAGGCTTGTCGTTGTCTCCTCCAGAGCTAACGAATGCGGCAACAACTGCAGCAACAGCAGCGGCTCCGACGCCAAATCCCACCCATAGGCCCTTCCTTCGTTTGCGTTCAGGTTTGGTGAGGGGAACTTTGTCGAAAGTAACTTCATGAGTATCGGGGTTGATAGCAGAAGCATTGGTCGGGACTTCCAGCTGATTCGCGACGTCTTTCAGGTCACCTCGCTTAAACGCGCGCACACCTTCAGGGTGAGCGGTTCTGTCTATATGCGCACCTTTTTGGTCAGGTGTTCCGGGTGTTTTTGGTGCGGGGGCTTCGGTTGACATCGGCTGTCCTCGTTTATGTTTTGGTTTGCTTAGGTATAGCTTCACGATACACTAATGCTTACAAAAAGTCAAGACCCCTCGGGCGAACTTGTTGCACGGCGCGCATCGATATGGGATAGTAGACGTATATAAACATAGGAACAGAAAAATGATAAAAAAGCTTCATCTACTCGCGTCTACGGTGTTTCTCGCTGGGGCTATGCTCGGCGCTGTGCTCACTAGCCAGCCTGTGCAGGCGCTTTCGAACGCTGAACAACAGGTCTGTAAGGATAAATGGGAAGGATCCTGGGAGGCGGGTAGCACAAAAGACAAGAACTACCTCAAGAGTAACTGTCAAAAGTCAGAGGGCGGCGTATGTACGAGGACAACTGCCCGGGTGCCAAACGACACCGGATCTGGGGAGACTGTACGGGCAACGGTTGCCTGTGACCTTGGCACTGTAAACGGCACAGGCGGTGGCTCACTGCCAGATACCGCACAGGGTTGTAGCAACGTAAAAACGACACTCGTTGACTGTGAAGACGGCACAGGTGGACCGATTGTGCGCATGCTCGTTCAGCTCATCAACTTCTTGGCAGTCGGCGTTGGTATCGCGGTTGCAGGTGGAATTACCTGGGGTGGCTTCGTGTACAGCCAGGCAAACGGCAACTCGAGCAAGACGCAGGAAGGCGTGCACATCATCACCAACTCGGTGATTGGACTGCTTCTGTTCATCTTTATGTATGCGATCATAAACTGGCTTGTGCCGGGAGGCCTGCTCTAGGAGTTGACAGATGTCATACCTCATAGCAGACTAAACATAGATTTATGCAAAAAATCAAAACACTTGTACTAACATTTGCCCTAGCGATGGCCTCGCTTGTGTCGCCACTTGCTGCCGCAGCGCCAGCCATGCAGTTCGGTGCAGTCTGTCCTGCTGGTGGAGTACTCAATTTCCCTGCTTGGTATGACGGCCTTCAGTGTGAGGGCACGCAGCCAAAGCTGACCAAGCTGAGTGACTTTTGGGTCGTCGTGCTAAACGTCGTCGCGATGCTCATAGCCCTCGTGTCCTACATTTCACTTGGTTACGTTATATGGGGCGGATTCAAATATATAAAGAGCCAAGGACAGCCAAACGCTATAGGTGAGGCAAAAATGGCCATCATCCAAGCCATTGCTGGGCTGGCCATAGCCCTAAGTTCATTTGCCATCATTCGTTTCGTACAGGGGCTCTTATGATCAACATGCTTTATCTTCTCGCCGCGACCACCTTGGACAAAAATGACCTCAATATCCCACGGGTAGAGGCCACTAACGGTACGGTTACGTCGTTGTTCAACGGTGTGCTTATGGTTGCGGGTATTACGGCAGTCATCTTCATCATCCTCGGGGGTATCAAGTATTCAACGTCTCAAGGCGATTCAAATTCTACTGCTCAAGCAAAAGAGATGATCATCTACTCGCTTGTCGGCATCGTCATTGTCATGCTGTCGTTCGCTATCTTGCAGTTAGTTGTCGGGCGGGTATTTGGATAGTACTATGAGAAGCATGAAACGATTTTTTACAAGTGTTATGGTTGCGGTTTCGCTACTTGGCCTCGGTCTTGTCGTACCGGCAACTGTGAGTGCAGCCCCGGTTGACGTCCTTAACAACGGCGCCTGCAACGGCAACGAAGTGTGTGGCAACGACGGTAACACCGTCTTCAAGATTCTAGGAAATGTCATAAACCTACTTCTGGTAGTTGCAGGGTTTGTGTCGATACTTATGATCATCATCGGTGGTATTACGTACACGACTTCTGCTGGAGATGCCAACCAGACCAAGCGAGGCAAGGACACTGTGCTGTATGCAGTTATAGGCCTCATAGTCTCCATCATGTCGTTTGCGATTGTTAATTTTGTACTGTCAAAGCTGTAAAAAGGAGAACTATAAAATAATGAAAAAAATTCTTAACTTCGTCGCCGTGACTATGATTGGGCTCTACGCGATGCTCGCCTTGCCGGTACTTGTACCAAGTGTTGTGAGCGCTGCGGACAACAAGGCTGCCGTATGTGAAGGTGTTGATGCAGTCGGGGGTGGCAACGCCTGCGACAATGGCCAGGCTGGCAACGCGCTTTCTGGCTTCATAAAGAAGATCATCAACATTCTTCTGTTCATCCTCGGTTCTATAGCGGTGCTCGTCATCGTGATCGGTGGTATTCGCTATGTTCTCTCTGCCGGAGACGGCAATGCGACCAAGGGCGCCAAAGACACCATCTTGTATGCAGTTGTTGGTCTTGTTGTCGCTGTCATGGCATATGCGATCGTCAACTTTGTGCTCTCGAGTCTCTAGCCCCCTTCACTGTACGGGGCGCTTCTGCTATAACTAAAGGTAAGAAAATACATTTTACGAAAAAACCTAGGAGAAATCATGAAATCAATTTTAAAGAAAATCTCACAAGCACTTTTGCTCGTTCCCCTGATGGCATTGTCCGTCAGCGTTGTTGCACCTAGCACTTCCTACGCTGCCAACTGTGACGCAAGCGACCTCAGTATCACAAGTGGTGCTGACTGTGCTCAGGGTAATGGCCAGGCTACTGACCTCTTCGGTGGTGGCAGTGTCTTCGAGAAAGTTACTAACATCCTGCTCTTCCTCGTTGGTGCAATCAGCGTCATCATGCTGATCATCGGTGGTATCCGCTACGTGATCTCGGCTGGTGACCAAGCACAAGTTACCGCAGCAAAGAACACGATTCTCTACGCCATCGTCGGTATCGTGGTTGCCTTCTTGGCATTCGCAGCGGTCAAGTTTGTGACCAACAGCCTGGGCTCAGCAGCCTAATCCTGATTCTAAGCAGTGTAAACTCCCCGGTCTCCCCGGGGAGTTTTGTTGTGCCAGGGGTGAGTTTCTGCTATAACTAGGCACATGAAACAATCCATATCAACACTTCTCGGACGCGTGTTGGCGGCGGTTTTGGTGATGGCTAGCGTAAGCCTAGTACTCGAACCAACCGTGCTCGCTGCGTGTGACACAAACAACTTATCGATCTCTAGTGGTGCTGACTGTGCACGGGGCAACCAGCAGCCCGCAGACCTCTTTGGGGGCAACAACAGTATCTTTGGTCGTGTGACCAACATCTTGCTCTTCCTGGTAGGTGCAATCAGCGTCATCATGCTGATCATCGGTGGTATACGCTACGTGATCTCTGGTGGTGACCAAGCGCAGGTAACAGCTGCAAAGAACACGATTCTCTACGCCATCGTCGGTATCGTGGTTGCCTTCTTGGCCTACGCCGCAGTCAACTTCGTGACTCAGGCTCTTGCTGGTACAAACGCTACCTAAAGAAAAAATGCTTCTACAAAAAAATACCGCTCGGCTTGAGCGGTATTTTTGTAAGGATCTTCTATGTCTAGAGGATTTCGATCTTGCGAGCCTGCTCGCTCTTTACCTTTGTAAAGCCGATGGTCAGTACGCCGTCTTTGAGGACAGCTTCTACTTCATCTTCTTTGACAGGCACTGGGAGCGCTAGGGTGCGGCTAAATTCGCCCCAGTAGCATTCTTGAACGTGCCACTGTGTTG